>CAZMPB010000021.1:3982-31881 GCA_964567775.1 uncultured Bacteroidales bacterium | reverse complement strand
GGCGGCAACGGTGCCGTATTCCAAAATTGGGCGCAGTACCTGCTCGCCATGAAATACCTTGCCACAATGACCGATGAACAAACGCTGGTGATGTATTCCGGGCATCCTATGGGCTTGTTCCCTTCGCACAAAGATGCACCCAGGGCCGTGGTAACCAACGGCATGGTGATCCCCAATTATTCCAAACCCGACGACTGGGAGCGGTTCAATGCTATGGGTGTTTCGCAATACGGGCAGATGACAGCAGGTTCATACATGTATATAGGCCCACAGGGCATTGTTCATGGAACAACCATTACCGTTCTTAATGCAGGCAGAAAAATTGCTAAACACGGCGAAGATCTTGCCGGGAAACTTTTTGTAACGTCCGGACTTGGCGGTATGTCGGGGGCACAACCTAAGGCAGCAGTTATCGCCGGTGTCATCGGTGTAATTGCAGAAATCAATCCTAAGGCGGTGCAAACACGTTATTCCCAGGGCTGGGTCGATGAAGTATTCACCAATCTTGATGAACTTTTACAACGGATAAAAAAAGCAAAAGAAAACAAAGAAGCCGTTTCACTGGCATACCAGGGTAATATTGTTGACCTATGGGAAAAACTGGCAAATGAAAACATACCTGTTAACCTTGGCTCAGATCAGACCTCATTACACAACCCCTGGTCTGGAGGCTACTATCCTGCCGGTTTATCTTTTGAAGAGTCAAAAATAATGATGGCTGAACAGCCACAGATTTTCAGGGAAAAAGTACAGGAATCGTTGCGCAGGCAGGTAAAAGCCATCAACAAGCTGGCTGCCGAAGGGATGTATTTTTTTGATTATGGCAACGCCTTTTTGCTGGAAGCCAGCCGTGCCGGTGCCGACATCATAAAGCCGGGCGGTGATTTCATTTATCCTTCGTATGTTCAGGATATCATGGGCCCCATGTGTTTCGACTATGGTTTTGGCCCGTTCCGCTGGGTATGTACTTCAGGAAAACCCGAAGACCTTGATAAAACAGACCTGATAGCCATGCATGTCCTTGAAAAGATTGCTGAAACATCACCCGCAGAAATTCAGCAACAGATGAAAGACAACATTCGGTGGATACGCGAAGCCAAGAAAAACAAACTGGTGGTCGGCTCACAGGCCCGCATCCTTTATGCCGATGCACAGGGACGTACAGGCATCGCCGACGCTTTTAACGACGCCATTAAAAACGCTGAAATTTCCGGCCCGGTTGTGATTGGCCGCGACCATCATGATGTGTCGGGTACAGACTCTCCGTACCGGGAAACATCGAATATTTATGACGGATCGAACAAAACAGCCGACATGGCGGTGCAGAATGTCATCGGCGATGCGTTCAGAGGTGCCACATGGGTCTCGCTGCATAATGGCGGTGGCGTCGGCTGGGGCGAAGTGATCAACGGCGGTTTCGGAATGGTACTTGACGGGTCGGAAGATACCACCAGGCGCTTAAGATCCATGTTGTTCTGGGATGTAAACAACGGCATCGGACGCAGGAACTGGGCACGTAATCCGGGCGCCATGTTCGCTATTAAACGGGCAATGGAGAAAGAACCTAAGCTGCAGGTTACCATTCCCAATATTGCTGATGACGATCTGCTCGACAAACTGCTTTGATTTAATGGAATAATATTTGATAAACGTACGCCAAAATCACAATCCATGAAAAACCTTGTAAAATATATTGCTTTCTTTTTGGTTATTGGCATGTTCACGCTATATTCATGCGATCCCAACGACACGATTGACCCCGATCAGGATGTAAGAGCTGCCTACCTGGGCACCTGGCTATGTACAGAAACATCGGGCATGTCCTACAGCGTGACGGTTACCCTTGATCAGGCCAACAGCACACAGATACTGATCGGAAATTTCCATTTATACGGAGCGTCTGAAAAAGTTTACGCGATAGCAACTGCAAACAATCTTACGCTGCCCTCACAAGTAATATGCGGGAATACGGTAAACGGCTCAGGAAACCTCGTAAACGAAAGCATGTTTACCATGAAGTATTATGTCAATGATCTGACGACCATTGATACCGTGAACGCCACCTATACCAAATAATTATTTAGAGGACACCGCAAAAAACATCAAAAATCTTCTTTCCCTGCTTGCAGCAGGCAAGGGTGTTCATTATTCAGAAAGCTTGTTCGAAAATGATCTAAGAATATTCCTGCCTGACTGCCTGTCCTCCGGCTGGTGGATCAGTTGGGCGTCAGGCAGGCAGGGATTAACGATTTATGATTTTAGAAAAGGCATAAACATCATAAATCATCTTTCCCTGCTTGCAGTAGGCAAGGTTTATCGGTGTCCGATATTAAAAGAAATGATCTAAGAATATTCCTGCCTGACTGCCTGTCCTCCGGCTGGTGGATCAGTTGAGCGTCAGGCAGGCAGGGATTAACGATTTAAGATTTTAGAAGAGATAAAAAACATCAAAATCTACAATCTTTCTTTAATGCGTATTCCGAATTCATTATTATTTTTGTGCTGACAAAATTATTTTGCCTTATGAAAAACCGCTGCCCATGGCCGGCCAATGATGCATTGATGATACAATACCACGATACTGAGTGGGGAGTTCCCATGCATGACGACCGGAAACTGTTTGAATTTATGGTGCTCGACGCTTTTCAGGCAGGGCTGAGATGGAAGACCGTGCTGCACAAACGCGAAGCCTTCCGTGAGGCTTTTGACAATTTCAACCCGGTCAAAATTGCAAAATATAATGATAAAAAAATTTCTGAATTAATAGAAAACCCGGGCATCATACGCAACAGGCAAAAAATTACCGCTACCATAAAAAATGCTCAGCACTTTATGGAAATTCAAAAAGAATATGGCAGTTTTGATGCCTTCATCTGGCAGTTTACACAAGGCGGGATGAAACTGAATAAATGCAAAACATTAGCCGACATAGCAGCTAAAAGCCCCGAATCCGATGCCATGAGCCGCGAACTGATTAAAAGAGGATTTTCTTTTGTCGGCTCTACCATATGCTATGCTTTTATGCAGGCTGCCGGGATGGTGAATGACCACCTTGTGAGTTGCCCGAGGTATAAGGAAGTTCAGAAAAAACAATAAATTAGCCCTCACCCCAAAAAAAAGATTTTTACCGTTTACTGCAATTTATTTTTTATTACTTTTAAGGTTGAATCCTTTAAAATATTTTTAAAATCATAGCGCTGGTTCAACACGCCCATTAGTTAAAAAAAATAAACACCAAAATGAAAACATTAAAAACATTGTTTTTATTAGCATTTACAAGCCTTATCATCGCTTTGGCCGGTTGTAACAACCAGACAACCACTTCTTCTAACGATGCAAATGCGAAGGACAGTTGCCTGACAAAGAAAAATTTCGACCTCGTTAAAAATTATATTATACAAAACGGGGTTCAGATAAAACTGTACAAAGCAGGAATAATGGCTGATACAACAACCCTGTCAAAACAGCTATTTTTTAATGGTAAAACGATCGCACTCATTGATTACAAAAACTATAACCATATTATTGTCATTGATAAATTCGATGAAGAGAAAAATCCTGTTTATTACGTTTCCAATGAAAGTAACCCTTGCCCTATTTCGGATTATTATTCCCGCCTCGATACCAATGAGAATATCAAAACAAGGATAGACGACTGGAATATGATAGTCACCGGAATTCAAAAGGCCAAAGGGGATACTATTTTCGTTAACCGTGAAAGCGCCTTAAAAATCGCACAAACAGATGCACAGAAAGCATACAGGGACTTATCAATTTACACCATCGAGGCCAAGCTCAACAAAGGAAACTGGTTCGTAGATTACAATTTATCCGATCCGCACATGGTGGGCGGAGGCCCGCATTACATCATTTGCAGCAGATCCGGGTGTATTATGATGCGCAGATTTGAACAATAGCAAACTATTCCTATTCTATCTTATTTCTTTTCCAGGCGTTCTCTTTTCCTCTTGGCACGGTTTACAAAAAACTTAACCGTAAACCAGACAACTAAAAATATCAGAACGCTTATCAGGATTATCGACCAGCATTTCACCAGAAACAGCAGAAAAGCTTTGAATATTTTCCAGCCGAACGACAAGGAATCAACCAGGCCGCTGCCAAAGCTCTCAGCATATTGTTCTGTATCCACATTGGCAATCATTTCCTTGTAAAGTACCTTATCCTGATAAATGTACAAAGTAACTGTGCTGAAGTCGATTTTATCCTGTAATTCGAGGTTTTCGATTTTTTTAGTGATGGTGTTTTCAAGATAATTTGCCGCGGTCTGTTCCGCATCCACCACATCATTCAGTTTTTTCTGGTTATTATCGGCAGCTTTGTTGATTTTGTTCGCGGTTTTCTGATAAAGCTGCGCCCTGAGTTCATTGGATAGGATCTGTATGGTTACATCCTGGGCATTGATGGTACGCTCGTCAAGCTTTACCCAAATTTTACCTATATAAAACAGTGCCGAATCGAGGAAAAATTCAGGCACCCTCAAGGTGATATTATTCTCAATTTTATTCACACCCACCACCATCATCGAATCCCTGCTGACCCGGTATTCATCATAGCTATAGACATTGTTTTTTATCGATGATGAAAGAATGAAACCACCGAACCGGTTCGTGATCCGCTCGATCTGTTGCGTTGCATCTTCCACATGTTTCACCTTAAAATTCAGGTTGGCTGTTTTGATGAGTTTGCGGCTTGAATTGCGTTTGATAAAAGCAGAATCCCATATAGCTTCGGCTTTCTTCTCCTGCACAGCCGCCTTGTCTTCGGCAACGTCCTTTGTATCACTTTCCTGTGCAGGTGCTGCACTTGCATATTCTTCATCCGTAAACTTAGCGACAGAATCCTGTTTTAATTTTTCCTGAGCGCTTTTTTCTTCTGAGGAATGGTTCATGCATGATGCAAGCAGAAACACCCATGCGACTGAATAAAAAATTATTTTTTTCATTTTTTGAGGTTTAAGAATGTAAATATACAATAAAAACGACATCTAACAGGTTTCCATTTTGAAAAACTGTTAGGTGTCGTATAAAAAATCCTTACGAAATGCCTCTCTGCTTTTTAATTTCCTCGTAGGCGGCATTCACTTTCTGGAACTTCTCGTTGGCTGCTTTCTGTAATTCAGGGCCAAGGTGGCTTACTTTATCGGGATGGTATTTAATGGCCATTTTGCGGTATGCTTTCTTCAATTCCTCATTGCTTACAGTAGGATCCACCTCTAAGATCTTATAAGCGCTGTCCGTTTCTTTTATAAACATGGCTTTTATAGAGGCATAGTCCGCCTGCGAAATTCTCAGGTAGGAAGCAATGGTTTCAATAACGCGTATTTCATTGGGATGTGAAAAATTATCCGCCTGAGAAATTCCAAACAAATAATGGAGCAACTGAAGCCGCGAGGAGTAATCCATATTTTGTGCAATCTGGCTACAAACATCATGAACCGGTATATCCTGCTTTAAAATATCGCGAAGCACGATCATGTGCTGACGTGTTTCCTCCTCCGAAAACTGTTGCAAAAAAGTGCGTTTTACATAGTCCAGCTCAGCCCTCACGATCGGGCCATCGGCTTTCATCACGGCTGCAGTAAGCACCAGCAGGCTGGCAACAAAATCGCCCGGCCGGGTTGGAGCATGGTGCTCTGTGGTCACTGAGGTAACAGTGATATTATCCACAATGGAACCGAAAACAAAACCCAGAATAGCGCCGATAGGCCCGCCAAAAGCCCAGCCAAGCCCACCGCCTATCCATTTTCCGAATTTCCTAAGATTTTTTTATAAAAGCTCCGTCAGCGGAAGTCCGTATTCTTCAACCATCTTAATATCTAACTTTTCAAGATTGTCAAGAATGGGGTTATATATTTCTGGGATCACCGGAATATAAACACCTTTTACGCTGATTTCATTTTTCAGGATCATTTCAACAGCAATAGCAGCAGGCAGGGCAACCGTACGGGCAATGGAAGTATCTGTCTTTAATGATCCGAAGTCAAGCATCCTCGATTTTATCACTTCGGCAGTACCGTCAGGATAAACAACTTTGAAAATATGCATCATTACCACCATGTCCCTGTCGTTTTCGGTGATCATCATTTTTTCAATCATCAGGTCGGAGGTGATTTCGTACATGGAATCTTCCTTGCGGTTCATTGGCTGATCGCTGAATAAACCCAGCCATTCCATCGCATTCAGGGCATAGGCATTGTCATCCATTTTCAGGAATGCGGCCGCCTGTTTTTTAATATCTTTATCATTTTCAAACCCGTTCACCAGGGCAATGGCGCCGGCAAAAGTTTTTCCGGTGAAATCATGCTTTTCCGGCAAAGTACATTTTAATGCTTTTAACACATCCAGCGTTTCGCACCAGCCCTGAAAGCGGAATGTTCCGCGAAACATCGTTTTGGTTTCAGGAATCCCATAAATATCAACATAAGACAATGAATCACGGTTGGGATAGATATATAGTTTGCCCACCTCAGGAAAATCAATACTCGCCGGGTTTTTAAACAGGTCTGCCGTCGGAATTTCAACTTTTTGGCCTTTCTTCAGATATATGGCGTCATTATTTCCTGCAAGCACAACGCCTTTGGGACTCCACGAAAATTTATAATTAAACGGATTATCGCAGGATTCGGGTGCCGGCAAAGCGCCGCATAAAGAATAAAATTCTTCTATTTTTCCGCCTTTGTCATGCACATGGTCGATGATACGCATGGCCGACATATGGTCGATACCAGGATCAAGTCCGACTTCATTTAATATGATGATTCCTGCTTCCTTTGCCTGGCCATCTAAGGCATACATTTCAGGTTTCGCATAAGATGCGGTAACCAGATGTTTTTTGTTTTTTATACAACATTTGGCAACCATCACGTGAAAAGCATAAGGAATAAGGCTCACCACAACATCGTTTTCAGAAACCATCTTGTCGAGAGCTTCCGTGTCATCAACAGTCCAGTGTACCGCTTTTCCGTTCTTCGCAGCACCCACCATGCGCTTTGCCTCGTCAATGTTTAGTGCGGCCACCGTCAGGTTAACATTATTACGGAGTAAGTGTTGTATTATAGGGTTGGCAACCATTCCAGCGCCTAATATCAAAACGTTTTTCATAACAATCATTTTAAGTTACCGATAATTTTTTTGCAAAATTATACTTTTTACTTATCTATGGTTCAAAATGGCCGCAATTATTATTAATTACATCCATGTAAAATAATTTTTACATATAATTAAAAAATTTGTTGACTTACGCTAATTTATTTTGTACCTTTACAAAGAATTTCATTTTTTTGTATGGAAACATCTCCAAAGATCAAATTTCTTAAGAACGAAATAAAAATTGATTCCTGGGATCTATACTATACATTTCCTGATGGCAGTTATTTTTTTGGCGCACTCACCATCACTAACCAACGTATATGTTTTGAAACTAAGGTGACCGGAGCCGTTCAAGCCATGCTTAAGGCCTCCTCTATGCTGACAAACCATATGGGCAATTATGTAATTTTATCAAAAAATTTAATTACCGGCATTGAGGCAGTAAAAGACACTATAGGCAATAAAGTAGTTTTAACACTTAATAATGGTGAAAAGCATATACTCGACAGAAAAATGCTTTCGATGGAAAAAATTGTTACAGCGCTTCAAATAATGTAAAGTATCTCTTCCATGATTATGTTACGGTGCGCTGCACCTTACTTTTATTCGGAGCTACTCTGATTATAAATATTTAGGGGCGCTGCACCTTTTGCCTTTTATTTCACGGTCTGGTTTGCCAGAAAACACTGTTCTTCTCTTTACTCTACGTAGCAATTTTTTCTAATAGCACCTCCAAAAATGTAATTACCACATTAACGACTAAAAAAAATATTTTTACAGATATTTATATTTGTGGTCCTATTTTAATTATCTTAGTGTCGCAAAAAGCATGAATTTGATATGGTAAAAAATAAGAAAAAATACAAGACAGGATTGGTACTCAGCGGCGGCGGACTGAGAGGTTTTGCACATGCCGGCGTATTAAAAGCCCTGAACGAGGCAGGGATTTTCCCTGATGCGCTTTCAGGAGCCAGCGCAGGCTCTATCGTTGGTGCCTTGTATGCCGACGGATATAATCCCGAAGAAATATATAAGATCTTTGCCAATAAAAGCACCTATAAGTTCCTGGAGTTCATTGTGCCCAACAAAGGCCTGGTGAGGATGACAGGCCTATTCAAAATACTGCTTCAGAGCCTGAGGGCTAAAAATTTTGAGGACCTGAAAATTCCTCTTTTCATGGCCGTTACCAACCTCGATGATGCCTGTGTGGCCTATATTTCAAAAGGGGAACTCGCCAAATATGTCATTGCATCATGCTCCATCCCCGTAGTCTTCCAACCTACCGCCATCGACGGAATCACGTACGTGGACGGAGGCGTGCTGGACAATCTTCCTTTGGCTCCCCTCGAAAACGATTGCGAGATGCTGATCGGCGTAAATGTCAACCCGATATTGCACGAAACCAGGTACAACGGCATGTTAAATGTTGCAGACCGTGTTATCAATATTGCTTTGAACAAATTGAATGAGCCCAAGATCCCCAAATTTGATATTTTTATCGAACCTGCTGAATTGCATAAGTATTCATTGATGGATACGGCAAAAGGCCCCAAGATGTACGAGATCGGATATAAGGAAGCAAAGAAGGTGCTGAAAGAGAAAGGGTATTGATCAAGGGTTTAATTAGTTAAAGAAGTTAATTGGGTTAATTAAGTTAATTAAGTTAATTAAGTTGATTGGGTTGATTGGGTTGATTGGGTTGATTAGGTTGGTGGGGTGGATGAGTACAAAGAGGTATTGATTCTGCACTCAGGTGGATTTTTATAGCATTCGGCTTTTGTTTTCACACTAAATTACTTTTTTCCTGCTCTGCTTTTTTTCAGATTGAATCTTTTTTTCAGAAATACGTTTTTCTTTTTCCGCGTCAGGTATGCCTGTCGGAATACGTTTTTTAGCTTGTTTCAGGGACTTTTCTATCAACGCCATCAATTTTTCAACAGCCTTTTTCTTATTGAGATACTGCGAACGGCCTTCGCTGCATGTTATATGAATTGATCCGTCGTCTTTCAGGTGTCTTCCAGATTTTGAAAGTATTTGTTGTTTGTTTTCTTCAGAAAACAATAGTGATGCATTCACATCAAAGATCAGTTCCACCTTTGTCGAAACCTTGTTGACATGCTGCCCTCCTTTGCCTGAACTCCGCGATACCCGGAACTTCAGTTCCTTTGTCAGTTCATCCATGTCAATCATCATAATTATTAATTTAAGGGCTTTAGTTATCTGCGAAGGTAAAAAAATTATATTTGTATTGAAAAACAATAAAAATAACTCAAATCCGAAGCATGTCCCGCATCAGGCACTTTATATTTATTATTTCATTTTTGTTGTTTTCAGCAAATGCCATTCCTCAAAGGGTATTCCATCATAACATATTACTAAAATACACTCCCGTCAAAGACCAGAGCAATTCAAGCACCTGCTGGAGTTTTGCCACCACTTCGTTCGTCGAAAGCGAGCTTCTCCGCACGGGCAAAGGCGAATTCGACCTGTCGGAAATGTTTTTTGTATGGCATATTTATCCGCAAAAAGCTGAAAACTATGTCCGCTGGCATGGCAACGTTTTTCTCACTCCCGGAGGCCAGCCACACAATGTAATGAAGGTCATAAAAGACTACGGCCTGATCACACAACAAGCCTACAGGGGAAAAACAAATTATGCTTACGGATATGATCACTCAGAAATGGATACCATGATCAGTAAGGAAACGTCCTTGTCTCTTGCAGAGGATAATATCAGCGGATTTCAAAAGCTAAAGGAAAAAGTTTCTGATATCATGAAACCATATATTGGCGAACCTCCTATAAGTTTTGAATTTGAAAATAAAAAATACAATTCACTGGAATTTGCGGATGTTCTGAATTTTCATCCGGATGATTATATTGAACTCACCTCATACACCCATCATTCTTTTTATAAAGCTTTCATCCTCGAAACAAGATATAACTGGAGCCACGATCTGTATAATAACCTGCCGTATAAAGATTTTTTTGAAACTATAGATCAGGCGCTGAAAAAAGGTTTTACCGTGTTATGGAACGGTGATGTAAGCGAAGCAGGGTTTTCGTTCGATTACGGGATGGCTTTGGTGCCTGAAAAAAAATGGGAAGACAAAACCAGTTTGGAACAAAAAAATACATTTCTTGCCGAAGAAAAAGAAGTAATTCCGACTCCCGAATTAAGACAGCAGACCTTCGAAAGCATAGAATCTAAAGTGGATCACGTGATGCACATTGTCGGCACGGCCCATGACCAGGATGAAAAAAAATATTATATCGTAAAAAATTCCTGGGGAATGAATGGCCGTACCGGTGGGTTGATCTATATGTCGGATACCTACTTAAAACTGAAAACCATATCTGTAATGGTGCATAAAGATGCTATTCCCAAAAACATTTTAAATAAATTGCAATTATGAAAAAACTCTTCATTCTATCCGCAACATTTTTTTTCTGCATTACTGTTTTTGCACAAAAGGAAAAAATAACAATAACGAAAGAGCTAAAGGCCACCTCCGTGAAAAATCAGGCGATGTCGAGCACCTGCTGGAGCTTTGCCACCCTCTCGTTTTTAGAAAGCGAGTTGTTGCGCTTGGGAAAAGGCGAATATGATCTTTCTGAAATGTTTTATGTGCGGAAAGCCTACCCGATAAAAGCAACTAATTATTATCACTTTCAGGGTAACAGCAACTTTGGCGCCGGCGGGCAGGCACACGACATCACCAACCTGTTCAGAGAATACGGGGCCATGCCTGAAAGCGCTTACAGCGGCCTTCTGAATAATAAATACCACAATCAGATGGAAATGGACGATGCCCTGGTCAACATCATGGCGCCGGTAGTAAAAAAGACGCCAGGCACAGCAGATGAAAAATGGAAATATTCGTTGGACAGCGCGATGGATGTGCATCTGGGACCGCTGCCGGTCACATTTTCGTACGATGGAAAAAATTATACGCCACAGAGTTTTGCCGCATCTTTAGGCCTCAATGCAGACAACTATGTTGAACTGACCTCCTACTCGCACCATCCTTTTTACACGCAATTTGTCCTTGAAGTGCCCGACAACTGGATGTTTGATAAATACTATAACCTTCCCGCCGACGAACTGATGAGGGTGATGGAAAACTCAATAGATAAAGGATATACCATTTGCTGGGATGGCGATGTAAGCGATCAGGAAAGCTTTGCCGACAACGGCGGGATAGCCACTACCGAGAACGAAAAAAATAAAGTTACCCAGGAAGACAGGCAGAAAGCTTTCGACAACTTTAATGTCACCGACGACCATCTGATGCATATCACAGGAATGGCAGCCTCAACAGACGGGGCAAAATATTATCTTACTAAAAATTCATGGGGAAATAAAAAAGGAAACGCCGGATACTGGTTTATGTCTGAAAACTATGTCCGCCTGAAAACCATAGCGATCATGGTACACAAAGATGTGATTCCGGAGGATATTAAAGCGAAGTTAGGCATTAGCAAGTAATGCTGAAAAATTAATACAACTGCCTTACTTCCTTTTTTATATAATCAATAGCTGTATTTACAGGCAGTTTATCCTGTGTCATGGCCAGTTCAAGGATGATGGACCCCAGATCGGTGGCTGAGGCATTATCATTCAGGCGCGTGGAGGCAAGGTTAACGAGTTTAACCATTTCTTCTTTGGCATTGCGTGTCATTTCCCATGCTGTAGAGGAAATATATATCTGCTGCGAAAGATTATGTTCAAATTCATCACGGACATTCTGAACCAGCGCTGCCTGCAACTGGTTGGCCGACATACCCGGCGCGGCAACCCTGAGAATCAGGCTGGAAGGCGAGATACGTTCGAGCAGCAATATCACCCGTTCGTAGGCCTGTAGTCGTACAGGGGTGACCACATTCTGATTGGAGAGTTTGAGTTCGAGAAGTTTTTTATGGGTTCCGTTCTGCAAAAAAGCACGTAAAATAAAAAACGCGGTAGCAAACACTATACCCGAAGGCAGCGTGTATTTAAGGATGTCGAGAAAATCTTCCATATTTTTTGATTATAACTTCTGCAAAGATAGTGTTAATTTTAATATTGATGGATCCCGTAAGCGTATTAGATTTTGTATTTTTTTATCCCGGATTTTGTTGTTTTTCTGCTTACTTTATAACGATCATAAAAAAATTCCGGATTAGTTTTTCCTGCCTTCCAGAAAATAGGTTTTAAGCTTTCCTTTGCCTTTTACATCAAGGACACCACGAAACTCGAAATCATATTTATCTTTCAGCATTTCATAGGTCGTCTCGGTGGTTTGAATTCTGCCAGGTGCGCCCATCGATTCCATCCGGCTGGCGGTGTTAACGGTATCGCCCCAGATGTCGTATGCAAATTTCATTTTTCCGATAACACCGGCGATGGCAGGGCCCGAATTGATGCCCAGCCTGACCCTGAAATTATTACCATTTATTTTATTGTAATCCTCCACAACATTGAGCATGTCGAGCGCCATTTCTGCGATGGCTTGGGCATGATCAGCCCTGGGCTCCGGAACTCCGCTTACAACCATATAGGCGTCGCCTATGGTTTTGATCTTTTCAAGTTGGTATTTCCCGGTAAGGTGATCAAAACGCGTAAATATATCATTGAGAATATTTACCACATCTTCCGGCGCTGATTTCTCGGCAAAAGGGGTAAAATCAACAACATCGACAAATAATATCGAACAATGATCAAATTTTTCAGCTATCGTGGACGGATTTTCTTTTAACTGTTTAATGATTTTTATGGGAAGTATGTTCTCCAGCAATTTTTCCGAATAGAGCCTTTCGCGCTCTGCAGCAGCGTAAGCCCTGCGTATGGCCGTCTGCATAAATCCGAGAAGTATCATGATAAAATAGGCCGGAAAATGTATGATAATGGCATCGCTCAGGCCGGGCAGGCTGCCATGTATGTAATACAAAGACAAAAAAGTCAAAAATATGCCCAGTGGATAAAGCACCACCGCTTTCGGCGGATGAGTAAGTAATCCGTAAAGAATGGCCGAAAAAAGCACAGAAAGCGACCAATAGACATTGGTCCCGTTTTCATAAAGGTTAATGGCGAAAAAAACAGGAAAAACCAACATGTAAACGATCTCATAGTACCATATCTGATACTTTTTTAATTTGCTGTGCCTAGGAAGCAGGAACAGGCTCAAAAAAAGCAAGGCCACAATAATACGCAGTTCTATCGACTCCCAGAAATCAGTAACGTTAGATAACACAAAATAAAACAGAAAATGCCCTATAAATCCAGCAAAAGCCAGCAGTAACATCACCCGTTGCATCAGGTTGTAATCTTCCTGAAAATAAAACTTCAGGTTTACCAACAATGCATCTTTCCATTTACTTATATGTATCATAAACTAACCTCCTCATCAGGTTTCTCACGGAGAATCACTATTTCAACAGCCTGACGCAGGTGACTGACAGCTCAGTTTTATCAATAGGTTCCCACAACATGATCTTTGCCCGTAAAATTTTCTCAGATAAATTTTAAGCGAACTCTCCGTTCAAAAATAGTCTTTTTTAGGATTATGAAAAACATTTTATAAATATTTTTACAAATACCTCAATATACTATGAACCAGCATAATACTATACAAACCCACAGAACACTTGCTAATTGCATCAAGAAATAATATCTCAAAATTCTCTTACAAAAACCTCCATCTTGATATTAATTGCTAATTTTGAAAAAAAATTTTTCAACCATGAATTATTTATCAGACAGAATCAACAATTTATCGGAGTCGGAAACCCTTGCCATGACTCAGAAAAGCCGTGAGCTAAGCGCTCAGGGTTACGATGTAATAAACCTCAGCATCGGCGAACCGGATTTTAATACGCCTGAATTTATTAAAACTGCAGCCAAAGATGCCATAGATAAAAACTTCACTCATTATCCTCCCGTACCGGGCTATCCCGAACTGCGTCAGGCCATTTGTAAAAAACTGAAACGTGATAATAACCTCGATTATGCTCCCGAACAGGTGGTGGTTTCCACCGGAGCTAAACACTCCATCGCCAACGTCATGCTGGCGCTGGTCAACCCCGGTGAAGAAGTGATAGTGCCTGCCCCCTACTGGGTTTCCTACAAAGAACTCGTAAAACTTGCCGAAGGGAAGGCCGTGTTTATTCCAGCCGGCATTGAAACCAATTTTAAAGTAAGCCCGCAGCAAATTGAAGCTGCTATTACCGAAAAAACAAAGGTTTTTATCTTCAGCAGCCCTTGCAACCCCACAGGCACAGTATATACAAAGGATGATCTCCATGCTTTTGCCGAAGTGTTTGCACGTCACAAAAATATTTTTATCATCTCCGATGAGATCTATGAATATATTAATTTCCTGGGGAAACACGAAAGCATCGCCCAGTTTGATTTTATCAAAGACCAGGTCATCGTCATCAACGGGGTGTCGAAAGGTTATGCCATGACCGGCTGGCGTATCGGGTATATTGCTGCGCCAATACCTATTGCCAAGGCTTGTAATAAGCTACAGGGACAGGTGACCTCCGGCGCATGTTCCATTGCCCAGAAAGCTTCATTTACAGCTATAGACACCGATCCGAAACTCACGCCTGAATTTAAAACCATGCTGGACGCATTCCATGAACGCCGCGACCTGCTGCTCGGCCTGCTGAAAGAAATCCCCGGCATCATTACCAACACGCCCGACGGCGCTTTTTATGTTTTTATGGATGTAAAACATTATTTCGGAAAAACCGACGGAGAAGTTACCATCAAAGGCAGCGAAGACCTGAGCATGTACCTGCTCAACAAAGCTTTTGTGGCCATGGTACCAGGAACAGCGTTCGGAGACGCCAACTGCCTGCGCTTTTCATATGCCACATCAAAAGAAAAAATCATAGAAGCCGTAAAACGCATCAAAGAGACATTAATAAAATTTAAATAAACATCATGTCTATCACGGTACTAAGCGGGTTGTATTTATTGATATCCGTTTTATTAATCGGATTCGGTCTTCTGCTGATCATTTTAGGTATCGTCCAGAAAAAAGCAGGACAGTGGGTACCGGGAATACTGATAACAGTTTTCGCCCTGGTATTTTGTATCGCCGGATTAATTTATTTAATAGACAAATCGGCTAAAAACGGCAATTGCGACATGTCTTATAACTATGAGTATTCCGATACACCCTACGACAGCTACGAAGAAGACACAGATACCGCTAAGACATCAGACGAAACGGACAACTATAATGAAGGCTACATCAGTGGCTTCATTCAGGATGACGACAAAAGCCTGATACATATCAAACTAATACCCGACCCGGTCCTGGAGGATTTAGGAATCACGGTCATCAAAATTGATACGTATGCAGCCGGCGGCAACAAAACCATTCCCCTGAACATTGATTTTTCGAAAAAATTCAAAGGGGAGTTGCAACTGATACTTTATTCGTCCGACGACGAAGAGATCGGGAAAAGCCTTGTACAGATCAACCAGAACGAAAACTCAGCTTTCACCGTAAAATTTCTTTTTGATAAGAACACCAATTTTCTGAAAACCGAATATGCACGTTTAAAATCGAGCTACTGATGCTGACCATTGACAAATTTTCTGTTGAAAAGCTCTTCGCCGATTTCTCAGGGATGAAAGCCCTCGTTATCGGCGATATCATGATTGATTCCTACATCTGGGGTAAGGTGGAACGTATATCGCCCGAAGCTCCCGTGCCGGTAGTTTCGGTTACCAAACGCGAAAACCGCCTTGGCGGAGCCGCCAATGTCGCTTTAAACCTGCAATCCCTCGGAGCAGTGCCCCTGCTGTGCAGTATCAGCGGCAACGATCTTAAAGGCACCGAATTCAATCAGTTGCTGGAAAAGAATCATATCATCACAGCCGGCATACTCCGCAGTGAAAAACGTATCACCACTACCAAATTCCGTATTATAGGCAATAATTACCAAATGCTGCGGGTGGATGAAGAAGTGGCCCATACACTCAGCCAGGATGAAACACGCGGTTTTTATAACCATATCGAACGCATTGTTCTGGCTGAAAAACCACAGGTAATACTATTCGAAGATTACGACAAAGGTGTTATAGACCAGGCCCTGATCACCTGGGTGGTTGAGCTGGCTGAGCGACTAAAAATTCCGGTGGTGGCCGATCCCAAAAAGAAAAATTTTTCTTTTTACAAAAATATCACACTGTTCAAGCCTAATTACAAGGAACTCTGTGAAGGACTGAAAATAGAGAATATCCACAGGCAGCCGGAAGACCTGCTCAGGATATGCTCGGGATTTCAGCATCACATGAATATTTCTAAAATGATGCTCACCTTATCCGAGCTGGGTGTTTTTATCTCATCACATGACAAGACAGGGATGGCTCAAGGTGCATTAATCCCCTCGAGGGTAAGAAATGTTGCGGATGTTTCCGGGGCCGGTGATACGGTGATTTCAGTAGCGGCGCTCTGTACTTCTTTAAATCTGCCTCTTTACGACACGGCGTTCGTAGCAAATATCGCCGGCGGCCTGGTGTGCGAAGAAGCCGGGGTAGTTCCTGTCAACAAAGAAAAGTTCTTAAAAGAACTGCTGAATTCGCTATAACCCGGTAAATTCAAAACTTTGAGCATTCTGGTGCAAAGTTTTGTGAATTAATCCCGCTATATATTTTTTCATGATGGATCCGTTGTTGAAAGACAAGAAAAACGAAGATATCGCAAAAATGTTCGACGATATCGCCCCCGGATATGATTTTCTGAATCATTTCCTTTCTTTCAATATTGATAAGTGCTGGAGAAAAAAACTCATCAAGCTGATGAAGCAGAAAGAACCCGTCAGCATACTTGATGTTGCTACAGGCACTGCAGATCTGGCCATTATGGCGGCGGACAAAATACCTGGAGGGCATATCACAGGTGTTGATATTTCTGAAAAGATGCTTGAAATAGGCAGGTTGAAAATTCAAAAGTTAAACCTTGAAAAAAAAATTAATTTGCTTGCTGCTTCTGCCGAAAAGCTGCCTTTTTCTGACAATTCGTTCGATACCGACATGGCGGCCTTTGGGGTGCGCAACTTTCAGGATGTAAAAGCCGGGTTGAAAGAAATGATCCGCGTGATAAAACCCGGTAAAAAAATATTTATCCTGGAATTTTCAAAGCCACGTGGTTTTTTCAAGCTGATCTATTCTATTTATTTCAGACTCTATTTGCCCGTTGCCGGACGCATTATTTCAGGAAACCGATCCGCCTACCGATACCTGCACGACAGTGTTGCAGGGTTTCCCGAAGGCCAGGCATTTTTAGATATCATGCAACGATCTGGTTTTTGTAATTGTAGGCAAATAAGACTCAGCGGCGGCATAGCCACGATATATATTGGTGAAAAACAAAAAAAATTATAATTTTGCAATACTTTTTGATGCAATGCGTTATTTAAAGTTCAAAATCATCCATTGAAAAAAATATTTAAAAATATTCTCTGCCTGCTTATTCTTTTTGCGATATTCGACGCCTCCTCTTTTGCCCAGAGAAAGGGAAGATCTGTCACTGAAAACCTTCCGAAATTCGACAGAAGAATGTACCATTTTGGATTTCTGCTGGGTGCGAACCATATGAACTTTGCCATAAAAACCGTTGAAGACCTCACGCCCTTCGACTCCCTGACCAACGTGACCACCAAACCAGATTTTGGTTTTGACATCGGCATCGTTTCCAGCTTAAAGCTTACCAAATACCTCAGCCTTCGCTTTGTGCCTACCCTGTCGTTTGGTAACCGCACGGTGGAATATACGTTCAGGTACCGGGATTCGATATCTTACATTCAAAACAAGAAGATAGAATCAACGTTTATGACTTTTCCCTTATACATCAAATACCAGTCGAAACGCCTCGGAAACTTCAGGGCTTATATCATTGGCGGCGCTAAATACAGCATCGACATGGCTTCGCAGGCCAAGAAACGGAATAAGGAAGGCGAAGCACCTATCAAACTTGCCCGCAACGATTATATGGTGGATGTAGGAACAGGAGTCGACTTTTTTCTTCCCTATTTTAAATTCGGCATCGAACTCAAGATGTCGTACGGCCTGCGCGACCTGCTGATCAAAGAAAACACCATCTACACCAACAGCGTCAAACGCCTGAATTCAAAAATTTTCCAGCTTTCGTTTACGTTTGAAGGATAAGGCACGGGGCTGACAAGCAGGCAATTTTTTTCATGGAGTGTTCAAGAATGACGCTGTCTCAAATTCATATTTTTGAGTATCAACAAAGGCGTTCGCAGCTGCCAACTTACTATGTGCCTGCCCGTCCCTGCCCTGTCTGCAACGCGCAGCCCTGCCATTAATAAATGTTATATGGAAAGGACTTTCTTCGAGGCAGCAATCAGTCTTTGATACAACGGCAGCTAAAGCCGTTTTCTTTCACATATTCTGAGCGCCCAATAGTAGATAGAGAATAATTTAACGCATATACCCAGGGTGTATAATAAACAATGTAATCTGATGCCGTGCTGGTCCAGAAGTAGGCACTCTGTCCAAAATCTTCAAATACACCAGCCCAGGTATCGCCCCCCGGAACTGCACCAAAACCAGTTTTATCCGTCGCACCAAAGTTGGGATTCCACCAGTCTGTGGTACACTTTTTTTTCAGGTTGCCACCTTCATCTACCCCATAAAAGCCTAAAGACATATTATAAGGAAAATCCTGAGGGCTGTCACCTGAATTTGCCGACAGTGTATTCCATTCGTAATGTGAGGGGATATGCCATCCATCCGGACAAAGGCCCTGTACCGGGTCACTGCAACGGTCGTTTGGGTATGCTCCGGTACCGTTACAAAAGCCTGTATCCTGCATAAGATTGTCCCATTCGTACAAACCTCCCATCGGGCAATCAGGATCTTCCTGTCCGTTGATATCCATACAAAATTTTGTTCCCGACACCTGAGGACTGGTAATGCCTGCAAAAGTCCCGGAATTCAAATTCTCCGCCATCCACCATTGATTCCCTATCTTCACCACAGCATAATTGTTACCATCGTCATCGGTACAGGGAATAAAGGTAAAGCTCACCGTTTGGCCGGATGCAGGAACCAGCATAAATACCGTCCGGAAAATTCCCGATAGTCCTGTCAATTTCAGAATGTCTCCTGTGTGGTATTGCATGTGTATGGCAGAGGCCATGTTCCCGGCACCGTCCTTATCGTTCCCGGGTTTATGCTCTTCAACCTCATTTTGCACACCTGCAAAACCCTGATAGCTGATACAGGGTGTTGTTCCGCTTGCGCCAATATTTAATATCTTCCCGACACAGATGCATTCTTCAGTTTTTATTTGAATGGCATAAACCCCGCTGCTCATTCCGCTCAGCAAATACTTATGTTTACCTTGCTGCAAATAACTTCCTGACCGCAGCATTACGTTACCTTTCATGTCAGATATTTCAATGGACACCATCCCGGAAAGCGGTACCTCTAACTCAATATTACAATAATTTTCATGCGGGTTCGGAAAAACGGATAATGAGTTATCTGTTCTATTATCTATATCCTTTTTTCCTGATGCTAACTCAAGATATAATATATCTTCTCCGCCTGCATAAGTTTGCGTACATTGTGTCAGGTTTTCAACTTTTACAGAGTCTATAACGGTACTTGCACCTGTAGCAGTAAAGCTGATCTGGTAATTCTGAGCTTGTACTGAGATGATTGAAAGCAGTCCGCAAAAGAAACCAGTTAATCTTGTAATCATCCTGTTTGGGTTTTTTAATGTGAGTCCTCTTAATTTTTATATCCTATGAGGTAGTAACAGTTCTTCTCTTTCGTATGGCTGCTGCGTTGGCTTATACTAATCTTATAATCTCCTTTTTTGTTGTTTTTAATAGTGTTTCCAGTTTTCCTCCTTCTCTTGCATATCCAACTGTAATTTTATCGGCAAGTTCTATCATCATTTTGTTTCTGATTTCGGCTGTTTGTTCGGTAACTCGTTTTACTGACTTTTCAAAAGGACTGATGATTAAAATTCTTCCTTCTTCTAATGGTTTAATAAGTTCCGGTTCAATCTTTTCTTTTAATCCTCTGGCTAATGCGATAATGATTGGTTGTTTGCCTTTCAGCAAATAATGAAATACATCTTTTTCAAGTTGGCTATGAAAACCGCTGATGATACAATTTCCGGCCTCACGTTGCTCAATTGCCCAATCATAGCATTTCAAAACAACGGATGCAGGAATAGACCGGCTGCATAAAAAAGCTGTTTTCTTTAGCTCTAACAATGTCTCATTTCCTATTAGTTGTTCTATCTTCATTTTCAATTACATCTTCAACTTGGGCACAATGTCCGGTTTTATTAATACCTTCATTATTAACTCCCCACTTTTTTTCATTAAGCTCCCCACTTTTAGTTTTACTATTTCTTCTAACACAATCATTATCAGCAATTATATTAGAAACTACTCCCTACTTTTTATTACCTTAAATCCTATTGCCTCCTATAAAATCCTTACCTCGTTGTGTAATTACATAAGCTTGATTAGGGTCATTTGGATTATCTGGAATAGTATAACTAATCAAATGATTGTCTTTAAGAGGTTTCACATAATCATCCCTATATCTTTCCTTGCTTTTATATCCAAGAGTAGTTGCAAGTTCTTCCAGACTTATTGGTTCAAGCGTAAGCAATAACGTACTCAATATTATCCTTCCTCTTTTCTTTAATAACTCCCCACTTTTTTCCTCCCAGCTCTCTACCTTTTTCAGTTGCTGTATCTGTATATTGTTGTTTATCAAGAATCTTACCTTATCTAACTCCATGCTTTTTTCTTCCCATATCTTTGCCATTTCTATTGCCAACATGTCGATATCTACTATCTGTTTTAATTCTAAGTGTAATGGCAGACCCTTTAATAAATTCAGTTTTTGCTCACCTATTTGATCGACTGTTAACTGGGCTAAACCAATAAGCATATTAAATCTATTACCAATTCTTTCTATAATAATCGGAATAGTCGTAATAAAAGGGTCATCTTCAATAAATGAAGGTCTGGCACCAGGAGTATAGTAATTCAAGTATTTGCTGATATTTTTAACACCGGAACCAATTTCATCTGCCCAATTCAGTTCGCTGAAAAACCGTCTGATATTTGGATTTTTAGGTTCTGCACTAAATGTATCTAAATCCAACGGGCCGGTGAACCTTGGCTTGTTAGGATTTTTTGCTTCTACGCGGTCATTGAAAATAATAATCTCACTTGCCAGCGCAGTATTATATTCTCTATGGATAATTACATTAGCTATAAGTTCCCTGAATATTAATTCCCTCAAATCCTTTCTCTGTTCTCCTTCAATAAAGAACTTTTCAGGCCATTTTGATTTTACAAATTCTAAAACTCTTAAATATGTATCAACAAGATTTGTTCTTAATGGAGGCAAACGGTCATCCCAACGGTCAAGGTTTTCCCTTCGTACCATCACATCCAGTTTGTAAGCAGGCAGAATATTACCGATTGTTTCGTCTTTTCCGAAAACTAAAGCAGCTGCAAGGGTTAATCCCTCCTCGCCAGTACTGAAATCTCTTCTGATGAAATTAACATCGCGGAGTATCCTGTCGTCAGAAGCTGTAAGCCATGAATGCGTAGTGTTTATGGCAGCAATCAGCTTTCTGACTTTGTCAAAAACATCCTGACTAAGATGTTCCATTTTCAGTTCAGGGAATATTTGAGTTTCAGTAAAATTCTGTCTTTTACGAAAATAAATATCACTTATCTGTCTATCATCATTTACTCTTATATCACTGTCGTTTTCACGGTCGTAAATAGTTCCGGCATGCTTATGAACCAGTGAACTTACAGGAACCCGGATGTAAAGAATATTTTTTTCCTCATATTCAGCATCTCTTACAGGCAAGGCGTAGGGTGGACTGATTACATCAGGATTGTTCAATGCAGTAACTATATTTTGTTTCAGCTGCATTATATTGGCTGCTTCAAGCCCAAGAACAATCCCGTCATCTGTAACTCCCAATAAAATAATGCCTCCTTCTTTGTTCAGAAAAGACGAAACGGTGTCGTATAAGGTATCAGGAACTCCATTTTGTGCTTCTTTAAACTCAATACGTATTCCTTCACCTTTTTTTATCAGTTGTTTTATTTCTTGTTCTGTAAGCATATTGCAAATTTAATATGTTTATTCTTCCTCCTCCCCATTCTCCAACTCCTTACCCATTCAATTGTCTGAACCATGATTTTAGCAGATTTAATGATTGCGCAGATTGTACTTTGAATTAATGAGTCGCTTGAATTCTAAACTTTTGCTTCCAAAATTAATCAGTAAACCCACTTCAATATTGTATGCTTCAAGATAATTGATGGCTTGTGCAAGATGTACATCTTCCAGTTTTATAATAGCTTTCAACTCAACCGAAATTACCTCTTCAATTAGAAAATCAACCCTGCGTGTTCCAATTTGTTGTTCTCTGTAATATATTGGCATTTCAAATTCTCTTTTGAAATTCAAACCAAAATAAGGCAATTCAATCTCCAGCGCACGTTGATAAATCACTTCCTGAAACCCATTGCCCAAAACCTTATGCACCTGCATAGCCGCCCCGATTATCTTTCCAGTTGTTTCCTTGTATTTATATTCTTCAACCATATTTAAATTTTTCTTCTTTCTAATCTGCTCCATCTGCTTAATCCGTTTCAATCACAGTTCAGACATCCTCCTCCAACTCCTTACCCATCCTGTATTTTATGTCATAATTGATTATAAAATCCAACTCCTCTGCTGTAAAACCATAATGCTCTGCTAAAACTATGTCGATTTCGTCAATGATAGGTTTAGCTAATTGAGAATTAAAACTTTCAAAGTATACTGTTTGATTTCTTGATTTCATAAACTTTTCACTAACTACAACATTTTTATCATAGTTGGACATTAATCTTCTACCCAATTTATCTAGTTTATCTAGCACAATTTTATCGGCAAAACGGTATGAAAAAGGGAATGAAAAAATCATATAATCCTTGAAATTGAAAACGTCATAGAATGATACATATTGAAACCAAAATGTTGTAGAATTAATCAAAGCAGCTATAACATAGTTTGAATGTTGAGGTAAAATATAATTTGTTTTATTGCTTGTAGATTGAGTTTTAAATGGTCTGCAAATTGCACTCCGCCAATACATACCTCCAGCAGTTCGGTAAGACAAAACATTTTGATTTTGATAGGGGGAAACACAACTACTTATCTCGGCATTAGTAAGCAACTTTTTTAAGATTGAAACTTCAATATTTTTACCTGCTTTTAGAAAATAATTCGTTTGTTTATAAAATGGGTTATTAATGTAGTTTAATGTTTGAAAAAGATTCTCACGATTCTCTTTATAAGTTCTTCCGATTCCTGACGTCAACAAATTAATTTCATTATTTTTTTTTCTATTTGCTATTAATATAGTGAGTGCAATATGTGCTCCATCAAATAAATGCTGTGGTCTTTCAGGGAAAAAACTTGCAAAAATATTTTCAGAGTTAGTTAACAGATATTTCTGAAGTGGTTGCATAGATACTGTTGTAACAGCTGATAATTGTACTATTAATCCCCAAATACTTTTTTCACTTATTATATTATTAACTCTTTCAATACACAAGGCAAACAAATTATTGCATTTTTCAGTTTCAAAACCGTTGACTTTATAGGTTTTTCTTACCGAAGCATATTCCACGTATGGCGGATTGCCAAGTACAACATCAAAGCCTCCATAATCACTAATTATCTCATAATACTCAGCAAACCAGTGAAATGGTTGGTGGGTTTCCAACCATTTTTCATAATCCATACTTTCGTAATGCTGCTTGTACAATATATTATTGAGATTTCCGGCAAGTTTAGCCAATCGGCTATTCAATTCGGTTTTGGCTTTGGTAAACTCCTTTTTATTTTCGTAACCTTTTAGCTGAATTTCTTTAAACCGTTGAAATGCCCTTGAAACAAGGTCGCATTCTTCCAGTATCTGTTCTTTCATTTTGGGAGTTACAAACATTCCCTGCAAATCGTCAATCTCTTTCTTTGTGGCGTAGCCAATCAATGTATTTCCCGAACGAATATTAAAATCAATATCAGGCAAAGGTTCAAGACCAAGATTAGGCTTCTTATAATCGGCTTCAACCGTTGCAACAAGTTTCAGAAATAAACGAAGTTTGGCAATTTCAACTGCTTCTTTCATTATGTCTACACCATAGAGGTTTCTTAATATGATGCTTTTATAAATAAAGTAACTCAGGTTAGGATGTTCGGGGCTTTTTATATGTTCCAAAACTTCTTCAAAAAACTTGTATTTTCCTTTTGCTGCTTCTTCAACAAAGTTATCCATGCGTTGAATACAGCTTTCATAAAGCGGTTCCAGAATATTCATGGCTGCAAACAGGAAAGCGCCGGAACCGCAGGTTGGGTCAATAATGGTAACACTGTTAAGTGATTTGTAAAAGTGTTTCAGAAATTCGGGATCGGCAGTATTTTCAACCACATCTTGTACAAACTGGCGGATATTCAGGTTGTAGGTGATAAAATCGTTTATTACTGTGATTTTGCCTTTATCAATTTTCTCCCTTATTTCTGAGTAGCGGTTTCGGCGGTCAACCACTTCGCGCCAAATTTCGGTGGGCAAAGCATATCCTTCGGAAGCCGGTTTATTCCAGTCTTTTCGTCTTTCAATCAGGTTTGGTTTGCTTGTATCGAGCCCAACTTCTATTTCATCGGGCAATGGTAACTCAACACCTTTTTTTACGGCTTCATAAATGTATGTATCGCCCGATTCTTTAAGCATTTGCCACACTTCGACTTCGCTCAGTGTGCCACTGCTTTTGAATGCTTTCGGGTATTTTCTTTCAGTTTCATCAAACAGGAAAGGAATAATGCAATTCTTGCTTATATAATCTGTAATGTCTTCTTTGGTGTAATATGCACCCATTTGGGCACGGTCGTTAATATATTTTTCAAAAATAAATCCAATAACATCGGGGTTAATGTCTTTACCTGAAGCAGTAATATTTGTATCCAGATGCCAATTATATTGGTCAAAGAAATTGAAAATTGTTTCGAATGCCTTATCGCTTATGTCAATATTCTCATACAGTCTTTCAAGTTCGTGTACATCAAATAAACCACCATTCAAATAGGGAATTTTTCCAATTTCTTTTTTCAATTCATCCGATTGGTCGGGCGAACCTAAGCCCTGATGAAACAAGGCAAGCAGAAAATTTTTATAGAAACTCACATAAAATTTATCTTTGCCTTTTTTTGTTTGGCAATAGGTGAGTTTCTCTTTCAAGTAATTCATATTTTTATCGAGAAAGCCTTTTTTTTGAATGAAGTAGCAAAACATTAAGCGGTTGAGCATCAATGAAGCATACCATTCACGGTCGGTTACGACCGAAATACCTTTTATAAATTCAATGAATTTTTTATGTTCTTTTCGGAAATTCTCATAAAACTTTTTGGTAACCTGATCAACATTCTTACTAAAGTTTTCATTTACCACATCCACCACATCGGCAATGGTAATGTTTTCTTCCTGGTCGAGTGTGAAAAACAGATTTGAGGTTTTTTGATAAAGTAATTCGGGTTCTTGTCCTTTATGCCAGCGGGTTTCACTCAATCGAGAGGGTTTGCCTAATTGTTTAACAAATAATTGCCAAATCTGAGTTGCATTGTTTTTGTCGCAAAAAATAATCAGGTGCTCACGATACAGTTTTCCAATTTTTCTGTCAAGTTGCAAACGGGTTGCATAATCGGGCAAATCCTGATGTTTCGCAGGTTTGAAAACTAAAATTCTGAAACCGCCCTTTTCAGCAACGGAATGAAATATATACGTTTCTTCTTTCAGTTTTACAGGTGTTTGCTCATCAAGGTAAGACCATCCCAATTGATTAAACAAACCAGTAAAATCGAAAACTTCAATATATTGTTTGAATTGTTTTTTACTTATCGTACTCATACATTATTTTTTTTAATACCCATTGAACAAAGAATATGCGGTGTTCTGAAACCATTTTGATCTTTTTGTTCCACAATGCAAAGCCGTCCTTCATCACGTAATTGCATACAAAGTGAAGCCATTTCATCATCAGAACAATTCAGTTTTATTCTACGATTTATTATTTCTCTTGCTGTTTCACGAAGCGGATAATGGTAAATATCATCAATTGTTTTCTTTAAGGCATCCACATCAAACAAGGTGTTTTTCACACCCTCATAATAGCGGGTAAGCATACCATAAGCCCTATATCTTGCACTTGATTTGCTTCCAAGTTGTCCTCCTGATTTTGCTGCTTCGTTCTCTGCAAGTAAAACAGCTTTCTTTACTAAATCGTGATGATTTTCTAATTTATCAATGGCAGGCGTATCTAATGAACATTCAGCTATTTTCAAAATTCGGGATTGACTTGTTGAAATAGTTTCACCTTTTTCGTTTAGCCAAGATAAAACTTCGTAACCGTGACTATTTCGATGATAAGTTATTACGCTATTGTTTTCAAAACCATCATCGTGTTTTTCTTTGGTCGAATAAACAACATCGGGCAGTTTAATAATTTTCTTTTTTAATTCGGGATTAGCTTTTATTGCCTGATTCCAGATTTCATAAGCTTGTGAAGTCAAGTCAACATCGCCTTCGTCATCGTCAAGTATGCCGGATTTTTCGTTGTATAAATCTCGTATATTCACAGGGTCACCATCAAAGAAAATTTCGTCTGTTCCAACTGCTTCTGCATTTTCTCTGATACGTTGTGTCAATCTGCCTCTTAAACGGATAATGCGTTCCAAACCATCTTGTGGTAAAAATGAGTAACAAAATATTTTATCTGATGCTTGTCCAATTCTGTCAACACGTCCAGCCCTTTGAATTAAACGGATAATAGCCCAAGGCAAATCGTAGTTTACAATGATATGTGCATCCTGCAAGTTCTGTCCTTCACTTAAAACATCTGTACTTATCAAAATGCGTATTTCCTCTTTAACATTTTTAATTTTATTGCTTACGGGGCTAAATCTGTGGGCTAAATCTGTCGGGTTTTCGAGGTCGCCAGTAGCACAAGCAATATTTTTTAACCCTCTTTTTTTCAAGTGTTCAAACAGATAATACGCTGTATCTGCAAATTGAGTAAAGATTAAGATTTTTTCATTCTTATGGTCTTTTTCACAAAGTTTTTCAAGTGAATTTAATTGTTTATCATCATCAGGATTCCAGTTTTTACCAATTTCAAGTATTGAAATAATTTTTTCTGCATCTTTTATCAATAATTCCTTTAGAGATTCAGTAAACAAATTGCTGGAAATCCAGTCGTATCTATTTTTTTCAAGAACGCATTTTTCGTAATATTTCTTTGCTAACTTCTTGTATTCGGCTTCATCAGTAATTAAATTCATTACAACACCTTCGCCATTATCGTTTTCCTCTAAAAACTCGTCCATTTCTGCTTTTTCCTGTTGTCCAATGGGCAATGGTAAACCATTTTCAATAGCATAAACAAAAACTTCGTTTCTTAAAACGTGGCGTGCTAAAGAAATTAGAAAAGAGAACCCTGAACTTTCTAATCGTTTAAAAAGATTGGTTCTGCAAAAACCCATTAATCTTTTACCTGCACGGCTTAAATTGGCAATAATTTTTCTTTCATCTACATTTGCGAAGACTTCTTTTTCCTTGTCAATGTAGTTACCCAAGCCATAACGAGAAAGGTATAAACCATTGATTATTTTTACAACATCTTCATCGTAAAGTTTTACGTAAATATCTTTCTTGTCTTTCGGGTCAA
>CAZMPB010000021.1:0-3882 GCA_964567775.1 uncultured Bacteroidales bacterium | reverse complement strand
ACAACATCTTCATCGTAAAGTTTTACGTAAATATCTTTCTTGTCTTTCGGGTCAAATGAGTATTCAATCTTCTTTGGCAATCTGTCAGGAAAATATTCAATTCTCCCATCATTAAATGTTAAATAAAACTGTTTCTTGTTTTCATCATAGGTTGAATAGTTTTCTTTTATGAAAGTTCTGGTTCGTCTAACCATATATAATTTAAGAAGTTCTTGCCAGTCATCAGAAAAGGTACTTTTTTCAAAAGCAAGTAAGGTATTTGGCGAGTACTGATAATTTGCAATAAATTCAATGGGTCCGCCTGCTTCACGGATAAAATTTTCAGGAGATATTCCAATGTCTTTATCTTCGGGAATAAACAAACGCAACTGATTAGAAATGTCGGTATAACTCTTATTGTATGGCGTTGCAGTCAATAGAATAACTTTGCTTTCGTTCCTCTCTAAGTATTCTTTTACAATAGCATAACGTTTTCCTTCTCTGTTTCTTAAATTGTGGCTTTCATCAATTATCACTACTCTGTATCGTCTTGTGTCTTCAAGAAACTTTTTGTCAACTTTTGAAATGCTATGAACTTTTGCCCTCAATTGATAGGTATGAACATATCCTTCCCACATTTCAACGAGGTTTTTAGGACAAATGATCAATGTTTCAGTGAAAAATGTTTCTTCAAAAAGTTTTGCAACTGCTGACGCAGTCATAGTTTTACCCAAACCTACAACATCACTAATTAGTACACCGCCTCGTTTATCCAAATGTCTGGCTGCTACACTAACTGCGTTCATCTGAAAGGGCAATAGATCTGTTTGCAGAATTTTTGGAATTATGTAATTTCCGATACCGCTTCTTGCTTCCTGAGAAAGATGATAAGCAATTTTTAAATAAATGTAGTAAGGTGGAATAGTGCCTTCTCCAGCCCAACTTTCTTCCAGAATCTGAACAAGTTCGTCAGAAATATCAACACACCAGCGGTCCTCCCATCTAGCTTCAAACCATTTATCAAGTTTTTCGGCAGCATCTTGTTCTACTACATTTACATTTAATTCTCCTTGTTGTGAAAGTCCTGCCATTGTTAAATTACTGCTTCCTACATATCCAATCAAAGGTGCATCTTTGTCTTTTTTATGGCATAAGTACAATTTAGCGTGTAAAGGATATGCAAGGAATAATTTTACTTTAAGTTTCTTTTCAGTAATCTGTATTTTAAGCTTTCTCAAACATTCTTCATCTTCATTAGTCGGAATACCAAATGTCAATTGTCTTGTAAACGATTTTGCAATTTCTTTTTTGAGTGCTAATGCAGTCGGATTATCCATCATCCCTTTTTTTGCTTCGCTTAATGCCTGTCTTAACAGATTTTCTTCCGGACTTTGCATTCCAACGAGTAACCGACAACAATTATCATCACCTTCAAAATGGTCAATGTGGTTCATCAGTAATTTCCAACCTCTCAAATTGAAATATCCTACACAAAAGTCAGCTCTGTATGAACTTTCAATTGTTTCTAATAATCCAGTTTTTAGGTGTAACGAAATATTGTCAAAAATCTTAGGCATATAAATATCTTTTAAAAGTTTCTTTTATGTGTGTCGGCAAAGATTGCACTCTTTGACAAAGCGTGCCTTGTCGGCAGATAGGTCGGGTTATTTATCTGGCAGTTTCGTTATTCATTCCAAGATTAATAATTAATTTATCGTCAATTTGCAGTGAAGTTGTATTTATACCGCTTTCTGAAAAGGGTTTGCTTGTTTATGCTTTTAACTTATACAACACTTTTTCATAAGTAGTTTACTTATTAATCACTTTCATTTTTTCATTATATTTCATTTTAATATTTTCTAATTTTTTTAATCTCCCAATATTTTTTCCATAATTATAGGAGTTATTTATTAATTCTTCTATTTTCTTTATTATTTCCGGCAAATATTTTCCATCTGTATATGTTAATTCGATAGAGGCCCAATGCGTTAAACTTGTATAATTACTATTTTCATGAATTTTACCATTTTCATATTTTAAAATAATTTCTTCATATAGCATTCTACCTTCAGAAATTTGATTATTCTTTATTAAACTCTTAGCCAAGCCTCTTTTTATCAATACCTCTTCAAATTCACTATTACATATTTGCAAAGCCTTTCTATAATATTCAAGTTGATTAATATTATCGCCTATTTTACCAAAAGCATCTGCCAAAATTCTATAATCATTTGCAATAACAGATTTTGGTATTTTTGCAATCAGATAGATAGCATGGCGTGTCAAATAAGTTCTTTGAGAGTTCAAATTTTTATCAATACTTTCTGACTTCTCATAATCTTCTTTTGAAGAATTTCTACTATAATTAAATATTATCTTATTTGCCTCCAGTGAAACATTAACGATTTTTTCAATGGTATCTGTCAAATCCTTTCTTAAACTTCTTAAATACTTTATTCTATCAAAAATAAAAACAACAACAGAAACTATTAATGCTATTGCAGAAATAATTATAGAAAAATATATATCCATAAATTTATGTTTAAATTACTGCCACCTTCTTTACAAGTATTACAAAAATAAAACACACTTAACTATATTCCTACTTGATGTGCCATTAAATTAGTCCTTTCATCATATCAAAATTTAAATATTTTATAAATTATCAAATGTCGATTTTTTTTAAAAACTAAATCTCTTTGCAGGAGTATAAAATTCTCAAGTTTAAAATATTCCATCAAAAATAAAAAATATTTATATTACAATAAACATTATTATCATTTCTTTTTTGAAGCATTATGTAATCAAGCATTTTGCTATATTTGTAGTTCACACAAAATTTAGTTTTTATGAGATATAAAATAGTTTTTACCCTGCTCCTGTCCTTTTGTATGGCCGCAAGCACCTTTGCCCAGAACGAGATGAGGCTGCTGCGCTTTCCGACCATTCACGGAAATAAAATTGTGTTTTCTTATGCCGGCGACCTCTATACCGTAGATAAAAATGGCGGCATCGCCCGCAAACTCACCAATGACATAGGTTATGAGATGTTTGCCAAGTTCTCGCCCGACGGAAAAAACATAGGCTTCACCGCCCAATACGACGGCAATACCGAAATTTATGTGATGCCGGCTGAAGGCGGTGTCCCGAAACGCCTGACATACACCGCCACCCTCGGCCGCGATGACCTCAGCGACCGCATGGGCCCCAACAACATACTGATGGCCTGGAAAGATGATCAGACGCTGGTGTTCCGCTCACGGATGAAATCCTTTAATGACTTCAAGGGACAGTTGTACCAGGTGGATGCCGGCGGCGGCATGTGCGAAGAATTACCCCTGCCCTGCGGCGGATTCTGCAGCTACTCACCAGACAAAACCAAACTGGCATACAACAGGGTGTTCCGCGAATTCCGCACATGGAAATACTACAAAGGAGGTATGGCCGATGACATCTGGATTTATGATTTCAATGAAAAAACCACTATCAATATCACAAACAATATAGCCCAGGATGTTTACCCGATGTGGGTTGGCAATCGCATCTATTTTATTTCCGACAGGGACCGCACCATGAACCTCTTCAGCTATGACCTGAACAGCAAAGAGACAAAAAAGCTCACCGACTTCACCGAATTCGACATCAAGTTCCCTTCGCTTGGCGACAGCGCCATCGTCTTTGAAAACGGCGGATACATCTACACTTTTGACCTGAAGACTCAAAAATCCGTAAAAGTAACGATCCAAATCGCTGACGACCTGAACACCGGCCGTAACGAGATGAAAGACGCTTCAAAAAATATTTCTTCATACGATATCGCCCCTGATGGCAAAAGACTTGTCTTCAGCGGCAGAGGCGACGTATACACCGTCCCTGCCAAAAGCGGCATCACGCGCAACCTCA
>CAZMPB010000020.1:0-32945 GCA_964567775.1 uncultured Bacteroidales bacterium | reverse complement strand
CAAAGAACTTTGGTGCCGGTATGTACACATTCCGTCTTGACTTTACAGGCGAACAAAATTCACACTGTGCTGTGTTGAAGATGATACATAAATAAATCATAATTTTGCTCAACAAGAAAACTTGCAACATCCGCCGTTTCAAGAAAATCCGAAATAATTTGGGTAGATATTGAAGGTGTCCATGCCACTATAAAAGAGGCTGTCTCAAAAGCCAATTTTCATTGATTTATTTCTCCGTGTCCGCCGTGGCCTTATTTTTTAATAATAATTTTTTGTGTCGACCAATCCGTTGTTGTACAAATGTTCACCGTATAAACCCCATCGGAAAATCCATTCAAAGGAATGTGAATACGTTTATTTTTCAACTCTGTTAAAGTATACGTTCGGAAAAACACATTTTTTCCACTTATATCATAGATATTCACACGGGTATTTGCAACAGGCAATTCAAAAAATTGGACATCCAAAAAATCTGTTGCCGGATTAGGAAAAACATGAAATGAAGGATCATTATTTTCATTGCCTTCAGAAATACCCACAAAAAAGCCATTTATTGGCAACTGAATATAGGATGCATGGCCGGAGTCAACATAAACCTTGTTTGTCGCCGTAAGCGTATCTCCGGCCACATACATGGCTCCTCCGTTGTTCAGGTTGCAATCAAAACGCGGATAATCAGAAGAACTGATATCTAAGCGTATTTTATGTCCTGCCAGAAACGTGTTAGCCACATCGGGCAGCTCGATCTCTGCTTCATAAATAATTCCGGGAATCATCAGCGAAGTATCCGCTGCTGTATAGCCATCACGGAAACGCATGCGGATAATACCATCGGAAAGCAGCATCGAACGGTTGTCGGGATAAACATCTGTGAGGCGTACGGCAAAATCGGTGTCTTTCCTGTCGGAAGAAACAAAAAGATGTATCCTGGCTTTGCCTTTCATCACCACATTTGCAGTCAGGGTATTTGTTGTAAAAACAAGGATGTCATTGCGGCTTTCAACCAAAGGCGCCTGGTCATAAGGCCCCTGAACAAGATCGGCACGTAAAGTGCTTCCTCCGATGCTTGGCGAGGGATCATGCGGATCATAGGCTATTTCCTTGTAAATATCATTTCCGGAAGGCAAAAAAGTTTTTATGCTGCCATCGTTCTGTAAATATAAGATCGTTTCACTTACTCCTGACGGCGGCCAGTCAGCACAATTTTGCCATGTATTTTCGCCCATCTGGAAGTATTGAATATAAGGAGACGTATTCCAGTTATTCGGAACCGAGCGCATGTAATAGTCAAAAAACAACAGCGCCAGCGAGTCGCTCCATCCCGCTGCGTCCGGGTAAGACAACTGGCCCTGCTGCGGAGCGCCGATGCCGGCATTGCCATGTCCTCCATGCGTCCACGGCCCCATCAGAAGCCGATGCTTATCTCTCACCGCCATGAATGATGATTGCCTGATACCTGAATAAAAATCCATCATTACATTGATGTTGTGGTCGTACCAGCCTCCAATCATCAGCATCGGCACATTAATGGAATCGGGATAATAATTTGTCATTTCGCTGTATGTCCAGACAATATCATGAGTCTGATGAGCAAGCAATATGGCGGAGGTGCCGAATCCCAGTGCATCAAGCTGTTCCACATATTCGGTACGAAAAACACCTCCGGGATAATATTCCTGGTAACTATACTGTGGCGCTGCTACAAGAGGCACAGCACATACCAGACCGGGCGGTCGTTTACGCGCCGTCTTAAATTGTATGCCTCCGAGTGCTGATGGCCCCCAGGTGCCTACCTTTCCGTCGCACCAAGGCTGAGCAGCTATCCATTCAACCAAGTCGTAGCCGTCATTGGCCCGATCGTAATTTCCGGCACAGGCAGCTGCTGAACCATAGAAACAACGCCAGTCAGCAATGACCATCCCATAATTTGCCGTGGACATGTTGTTTCCAAAAAGCGGCAAGCCAACAGTCCTGTACTTAAGACGGTTATAAGGTGTCTGTACTAAAATAACCGGAAAGGCTGCCCCGGCCGAAGTATCAGGAATGTAAACATCAACGGCCAGCTTTTTTCCGTCGCGCATAACAACCGAATCTACCAGGGTAGGTTGTATCAAGGTCTGAGAAGCTATATGAAAAATAAAAACAATGGTTAAAACAAAACAGGTAATTATTTTTTTCATACTTTCGGGCTTTGATTGTAGATACAAAAATAAGATTATATCCCCAATTTGTATGAAAGACAAAACGAAACTGCTGGTAATTATTTCGTTGATATTGAATGCTGGAATCATCGGAACCTTGCTGTTTGTAAAATCCAACGCTGAAACACGCCTTGCTAAAGTTTCGGGAATGCTTGTCAGGCTGGGTGATTCAGAAATAGACTATACCGTTCATGTGGAGGACACTATAGAAATATCCACCGAGTTTAGCATCCAAGAGATTGTGCCTGTGGTGGTAGAGATGAAGGTAAAATATGATTTGCCATTCAAAGCGATGATTCCGGTCGACCAGCAGATTGAAACCCCCATCACCCTTACTGTAGACAAGGTCATACATTTAGACACTGTTTTCATGTTTAAAAACAAGATCGTGGCGCCGCTTGATGAAATTATTTCTGTGGATCAGAAGTTCACTATCCCGACCAACCGATTAAAGAAAAAAGGTATTAATATTCCCATTATTGCTGACATTCCTCTAAAGCAAACGATCAGCCTCGATATCAAGGATCCTATCAATGTCCTCGCCGATATCCCGATAAAAATACCGATTTCAGAAACGATTCCGGTGAAGATTCAGTTGACGATTCCTGTTGATATTAACGTACCTATCGACATTCCTGTAAAAAGCGAGGCGCTAATCACGTTTCCTTACAAACTACCTATCTCTGGGAAAATACCGCTGAATCTGGATATTCCTGTAAAGATACCCTTATCAGCCACCCCTATTAAATCAAAGTCGGATTCTATAGCAAATGAACTGAATAATTTGTTGAAGTTTTAGTATTCCTGATTGGTTAGAAACTCATCTTAGTAAAAAAGCATAACCAGATGGTACACTCCCATGGCGATAAGCATACTCACCGGGATGGTCAGCACCCAGGCAACCAGCAGTTGTTTCCCGACGCCCCATCTAACTGCCGACAATCTCTTGGTCATTCCCGTACCCATGATTGCTCCTGTTATAGTATGAGTAGTGCTGACAGGAATTCCAAACGCTTCGGTTCCAAAAAGTAACATTGCACCCGATGTTTCTGCAGCAAATCCTTCAAAAGGTGTCAGGCGGGTGATTTTCGAACCCATCGTTTTCACTATTTTCCATCCGCCCATCATGGTCCCTGCTGCAATACACGTATAACATCCAAGAACGATCCAATGCGGAATATTATGAATTTTTCCCGCTGATGTGAATGTTATATGCGCCCAATGAGGCACAGAGGCAGGATCAACACCTTTAAAATAAACAATGATGGCTGCCGTAATAATTCCCATGACCTTCTGTGCATCATTACCGCCGTGTCCTAAACTGAAGAGTGCTGAAGACACAAGTTGAAGCGGCCTGAAAACCTTATGAACTTTTGCGGGCTTGGCTCGTCGGGTTATATAAAGCATCAGGATGGAAAAAAAGTATGAGATGACCATTCCGAGGATCGGGGCAAGAAAAATAAAAGCCCCGATTTTCAATATGATATTGCTGTGCACAATACCCCATCCTCCAAAAGCGACGGCAGCACCTGCAAAACCACCGACCAAAGTGTGTGATGAACTGGATGGAATTCCAAGATACCAGGTGAGCAAATTCCAGATCGTGGCGGCAATAAGTCCTGCCAGTATTACCTGAAGATTAATTACGCCGGTATCAACAGTTTTTGAAATAGTATCCACAATATGCAATTCAAAAATAGCATAAGCCAAAAAATTAAATGAAGCTGCCCATACCACAGCCTGAAATGGGGTAAGCACTTTTGTTGAAACTATGGTCGCGATGGAGTTAGCCGCATCGTGAAACCCGTTTACAAAATCGAAGGCAAATGCCAGAATAATGATAACAATAAGTAATGTGAAGTCCATATTATTAATTTTATGTTGTTTTTACAATTATTGCTTTGATGACATCGCTCACATCTTCGGCGCTGTCGGTGGCTTTTTCCAGCGAGGACAGCATGGCCTTTACTTTTATCAGCTCAATAGCATCTTTTTCCACCTCAAATAACTCAGCAATTGCCAGATAATAGAGGTCGTCGGCCTGGTTCTCAATTTCGTTGATACGAATACAGGCATCCGTGATTTTTTTCGGAACCTTAATATTTTTCAGTTCATATATGGCAATGCGTATCTGTTGTGCCGCCTGTAGAATAAGTTCGCTTAATTCGAGGAAAGACTTCGGTTCCTTTTTGGGCGGATGATTCCGGACCTTCTGCCCAAAGCCATTGATTAAATCCATTACATCATCAAGTTTACCGGTCAGTTTGTAAATATCTTCCCGGTCGAAAGGAGTAATAAATGTTTTGTTCAGCTCATTGTACAATTTATGGGTTATATTATCGCCCAGATGTTCATGGTCTTTGATGGCGATAAGTATTTTTTCTTTTTCAGAAGTGTCCGAAACAAGAAAATATTTATTCAGCAAAGTAGCGCCCTTAACCAGATTTTCAGCTGCTTCTTCAAACATAGGGTAGAATTTTCTTTCTTTAGGAGTGAAAAAACTTAAGGCTTTTGAAATTCCCATACAATCATTTATTTATCAAAGTTAATATATTTCTATTTAAGCGCAAAAGTACACCGATGAAAGTTTATATAATCAATAAAAAGGTTTTATTTAGGTTAAGGTTATATTAAGTTTGTGTTAAGTTTTTATCCGAACGATTTTCGCGTGAATTTTTTTTTAAGCGCCGGATTGCCTTAAAATCCTTAATGATTACTTAATACAAGATTAATATTCAGGTAACAACATGGTTGTTATTTTGCATCGTGAAAAAACCAAACAAACCATGAAAAAAGTAATCGTAACAGTTCTGGCATTTGTAATGATCCTGATGACATCATCAAGTGCATTTCCTTTCACTGAAAACAACCCGGAAGGAAATATTCAGCAAGCAAGTGTCAGCGGGAAAGTAATCGACAAACAAACGGGTGAAAGCCTCGCAGGGGTTCTTGTGATGATCAAAGGATCGGATATTAAATCCTACACCGACCTGGAAGGAAATTTTTCGTTCAGAAATATAGAACCGGGGACTTATACCATAGCGGTGAATTACATTTCATATGCCGCCGATGAATTGCAAAATGTTGTGTGCAGTGCCGGGAATAATGTTCAGGTAAACATTGAAATACTGCCGAATTAAAAAGTCAGAGCGATTCAAACTTATATGATAAAGTATAATGGAGACCGAACCACCTGTCGTCATTATACTTTTTTTTTAATAATCAGAAACCAATATTAAGGAATGAAAAAATTACTAACGGCCCTGCTGACAGCACTAAGTTTATGGACATATTCTCAGGAAATAGTTTTAAAAGACAGCTTGTATTACACGCTGACCCTTTATACCGGAATCTATAAAGAATACTTTGAAAGCGGAAAAATCAAATCAGAAACACCTGTTGTCAGTGGAAAAATAGATGGAGAATTTTACAGCTATTATGAAAATGGTGGAAAGAAAGAATTACGAAGCTATACGCAGGGCTTAAAAAACGGACTGTGGTGTAACTGGAATGAGCAGGGAATAAAAACGGCTGAAGCCAATTATAGATCTGGTCTTAAAAACGGCACCTGGTATATCTGGGACGATAATGGGATTAAACGATATGAAATGCAATATAAAGATGGAATTAAAAGCGGCACATGGATCATGTGGAATGGAAAAGGTGAAATAATAAAAGAGAAAAATTATTAGGAAAAAGGTCAATTCAAAGAGACATTATATAGAGTTTATCCATAAACTATGCGTACAAAACAAAATACAAATATAAAGAGATTCCTCACTGCGTTCGGAATGACAAGTTCTTGTGTAATAGAAGGGGGCAATGATGGCGGTGCGCCAGAGCGCACCGCCATCATTGCCCCCCAATAAAAAATAAAATATTGTCATTCCGAATGGAGCATAGCGTAATGAGGAATCTCCAAATTATTAAATACATTGACTTTATGGACAGACATTATATAAGATGATTTTCAAAAAATGAATAAGCCAAACTCAAACAGAACGATTACAGAATCAAAACATAAAAATATCATGGCGCTATCAAAAAAAGTTATTTTTCTTTTCATGATTCTCTCCCTAAACAGTTTGAATGTTTTCTCGCAAAATGAAGCCATCACAGGAACTATAACGGATTTAAAAACAAAAGAAACGATTGTCGGAGCCACGGTAATGATCGAAGGAACAACAACAGGTGTCAGTTCCGATCTGGATGGTAATTTTAAAATCGGCCCATTAAAACCAGGTTCATACAACATTGTTATTTCCTACATTTCGTACAAAAGACAGGTTATTCAGAATGTAAAAGTGGATAAAGGGAAACAGGTGCGGATAGAAGTTGAACTCGAACAGGTAAATACGGAAATTACCGGTGTTACCATAGTCGGAACACGTCGGCATGACAGCGAGATATCCATGATCACTTCTATAAAGTCATCTGATATGGTTGTCAGCGGCATCTCAAGCCAACAGATCGGTAAATCACAGGATAAAGATGCCGCCGAGGTTGTCAGACGTATTCCCGGCATCACTATTACCGGCAACCGTTTCATTGTTGTGCGCGGCCTTAACGAACGCTACAATACGGTATGGTTGAACAATTCCTCCACACCCAGCCTTGAATCAGATGTAAAAGCATTTTCATTCGACCTGATACCCAGTTCGCTGATCGATAATATACTGGTTTATAAAACCCCGGCTCCTGAATTGCCCGGTGATTTTGCCGGCGCAGCCATACAAATTTTCACAAAGAATATTCCTGAAAAAGATAATATCACCATTTCTTACGGAGCCTCATTTCTCGAAGGGACAACCTTCAAACCCTTTTATGAATACGAAGGCGGTAAATGGGATGCCCTCGGCTTTGATGATGGCACGCGCGCATTACCAGAAAATTTCCCCAATTATAACCTGAATGAAATATCCCGCGATGCTGCTGGAAAATTATACCGGACAGAAGTTGGTCGTATGCTGAACAAGATATGGGAACCTGAAAAGAAAACAGCCCTCAACGATAATAAAGGATCAATTACCCTGGCAAAAAAGTTCAAAGCTGGTAAATCCACCTTTGGAAACATTACCGCTGTTAATTATTCTGATTCGTATTCATCCAGAGAAATATTCAGAGCCAATTACCTTGCCTTCGACCGGATCAATGAAGTAAGTGATACGGCTTATTATTTCAACGATAATCAATTTACCAATACCTCGAAGATCAGTGCCTTGATGAACTGGTCGTTCCAAACAGCAAAAGGACATACGATAGAATTGCGAAATTTATTCAACCAGATAGGCTCCTCAAAGACCACCATGACCGAAGGCAGAGATAATTATGGCGGAATGACACTCAAATCTTATGAACTCGATTATTCCTCACGAACGATTTACTCGGGGCAGATAGGTGGCAAGCACCCGATAAAAAAAGAAAGGTCGAAAATTGACTGGACGATAGGATATTCTTATGCCAGAAAAAATCAGCCCGACATACGTCGCATCACTTCTGTACTTAACGAGGATGCAGAAAGTCCTTATTATGGCATGTATGGTGTAAACTTCAACTTTGCAGCCAACTCCGACCAAAATGGACGGATATTTATGGATACAAAAGAAAATATAATTACGGGCGCTGTCAACTTTGAACAGAAATTGAACTTAGGTAATTTCCATCCGGAAATTAAAGCCGGAATTTTCTATGAAAATAAGACCCGAAAATTTGACGCGCGTCTTCTTGGATTTGCAATCTCCAAATCGTCAGCTTTCAATTGGGACATTCCCTACATGACTATCAGTGAAATTTTTGCGGATACAAATATTAATTCCACCACCGGAATAAAAATTGACGAACAAACTAACTCCCTTGATAAATATGCTGCCGGCAACAATCTTATAGCGGCTTATATCGGGCTGAAAATACCGTTTCTGCAACGCTTTAACTTATATGCCGGTGTGAGAATGGAAAAGTATCAATTCGTTTTAAGTTCGGGAGACGAAACATCACAGGTATCGGTAAAAAATGATACTATTAACTTTTTTCCTTCTGCAAATCTTTCATTTAATATCAATGAAAAAAATCTAATCCGGTTTGCTTACGGACAAACAATAAATCACCCTGAATTCAGGGAAGTGGCTCCGTTCAATTTTTATGTTTATGAACTTAAAGCCTATTATAAAGGCAACCCCAATTTAAAAAGCGCTTATATTCACAATATCGATTTCCGTTACGAGTATTATCCATCAACATCAGAGATGCTGACGATCGGCGCTTTTTATAAAAGTTTTAAAAACCCTATCGAGGCAGCCATGTATTCGGCTGGATCCGGCTGGGATTACACGTTTATCAATGCCGTCAGTTCTTATAGTTTCGGGGCAGAGCTCGACCTGCGCAAATCGTTCCGCGAGCTGGCAAAGAAAAATAACTTCCTTCGATACTTCAGGGATTTTACTGTTGTACTTAATGCTTCTGTTATAAAAAGTGAGGTGAAAACAGATGACATATTTGCCCGTGAACAAACAAGACCCATGCAGGGACAATCGCCATACATTATCAATGCCGGGATTTATTACCAGAATGATACGATAGGACTTAGTGTCAGCCTTTTGTATAATATTATCGGCAAGAGAATTATTTATGTGGGAAATGTGAACGACCCACACACCTACGAAATGTCACGTAATGTTCTTGATTTCTCCATTTCCAAATCACTTGGCAAATACATACAGGTGAAATTCGGTATCAACGATATACTCAACCAAAAACATGTTTTGGTGCAGACAGAAGAATACCATAAAGATACCGACGGCGATGGAAGCGGCGATATGACGGTTTCTCAACAACAAGTAACCCGCCAGTATAAAACCGGAAGGTATTATTCGCTTGGCATCAGCTTAAGTTTCTAAGCACACGCGTCAACTTAACACAAAGGTATTATAAACTTAAACCACGCTTAACAGCGCCGGTAGGTGGGCATTGTACCTTTGTATCAAACCAAAAATTAACCAATTATGAAAAAGACATTACTTCTAATTGCGGTCATTTGTTCAGCAGTTTTCACAACAAGATCGCAATCAATCAACGATCCGTTTTTTGAACAGGTCAACTACTTCGGTGCTTTTGGCAGCAGCGACTGGACCAGCGGCTGGTGCAACTGGGACCCGCAAAATACTGTTTATCCCGCGACTAATGTAACAGTCAACAGCGGAGATACTATTAAATCAAATACCACATGGACCAGCAACAACACTTATCTACTCAACGGGTGGATATATGTAAAGAACAACGCAACACTCACCATCCAGCCCGGCACCGTTATCAGAGGAGATTATACAAATAAAGGCGCTTTGATCATTGAACGAGGATCAAAACTGATTGCCGAAGGCACAACATCACAACCCATAGTTTTTACATCAAACGAAGATCCCGGTAACAGAGATTATGGCGACTGGGGAGGCATTATTTTATGCGGAAGATCAATCTTAAATATTACCGGCGGCACCTCAGTTATTGAAGGTGGCCCGGGAGCTATATACGGCGGCGGGAACAGTCCGCTGACTGATGACAGTTCGGGTGTTTTAAAATATATCCGCATAGAATTCCCCGGTGTTCCATTTGTTCAGGATAAAGAAATCAACGGGCTTACTTTCGGGGCTGTTGGCAGCAAAACGCTTATCGATTATATTCAGGTATCCTACAGCGGCGACGATGCTTATGAATGGTTCGGTGGTAATGTAAATTGCAAACACCTTGTATCGTTCAGAACGTGGGATGATGATTTTGATACTGATAACGGGTACAGCGGTATGGTGCAGTTTGGTGTGGCTTTGCGTGATTCTTCCATTGCTGATCCGGGTTCGGGCTCTAACGGTTTTGAATCAGATAATGATGCCAACAGTTCAATTAATCAGCCTTTGACAAAAGCTGTATTTAGTAATTTCAGCATGTTTGGCCCAAAAGTATCAAAAACAACCACAATAAATACCAATTACAAAAGTGCATTGCATTTAAGACGCTCCACAGCTATTAAGATTTTTCATTCTGTTTTTGCCGGTTACAAAGATGGTTTAAAAATAGAAGGAGCGACAACCGATTCGCTTGCTTTGCTTAATCAGTTGAATATGCAGTTCAACCATATCAGCGGTATCAGTGGAAGTGAATTTGTGGCAGGAACGGGAGTAACTATGAACATTGCCAATTGGTTTCTGAATACATCAAAATGCAATGATACCTTAGCTGAAAACAGTGAACTTATGATCACGAACCCTTATAACTATAGCGCACCCAACTTTTTACCACAGACAGGCTCCCCGTTGCTGAATCGCGTATGGTTATCATGCGACCCGGCAGGAATAACAGATTTGTACAAACCAGAAATCACAGGCATATATCCTAATCCAACTTCCGGAAACACAAGTATTGATTTTGAATTGTCAGAAAATGAAAACGTAAAAATTGAACTCCTTGACATCACAGGCCGCAGCATTATAACACTGATGAATGGTTCATTAAACGCAGGCCAGCACCATATAACATTTGATGCTTCAAATTTAAGTAGTGGCGTTTGGTTCATCAATATATCCACTCCTACAAGTTCAGTTACAAAAAAACTTTTTGTCCTCAACTAATGGTTTTAATTATTTTTAGGAAAAAGCCCGGGTAACTCCGGGTTTTTTATTTTTTCAGTTCATCAGATTTAACCATTTAATAATATTAAAATATTGATCACCCTACAGATGTGTTTTATCTTTGCATGGCAATGCATATTAACAAAATCAATTTTTTTATATTTATGAGGCGAAACACTCCTATTGTTGTCCTGATGCTGTTATTGGTTTTTAGCGCTACAGCATCTCAAGCACAAATCGACTCTATTTCCAAACTAAAAAAATGGATACCCAATGTAAATGGTGTTATAAGGGCAAAATTTGAATACAATTCCAGTATTGACAAGGGGCGTTTTGATGTCCGGAATGCACGTTTTGGAATGCGGAATATGATAGGCAACTATTTCGGCTATAAATTTGAGATTGATTTTTGCGATGAGGGTAAGATTAAAATGCTGGATGCTTACGTAAGTTTTATTCCTGTAAAGAACTTGTCATTTACGCTGGGGCAGATGAAAGCCACTTTCAGTACCGAATACATGTTGAGTCCTGCTGATTATGAATTTTCGAATCGTCCGTTTATCGACAAAAGAATTTGCAAAGACCTTCGTGATATCGGGTTCAGGGTTGGCTATAAATACGAAGGCAAAGTGCCTTTTGAAGTGATGGGAACCATGATGAACGGAAACGGGTTCAATAATCCGGAATGGACATCACGGTTTGTTTACGGAGGTCGCGCCACAGTTGGACCTTTTAAAGGATTTTCAATACAATTGAATTACATGGCAGGAATCATCAACGATTTCCGCACGGAAATGCAGGATTTTGGATTCAGGTATCAATACAAGAATTTTGTCGTAAACTCCGAGTATGCTCAGAAAACAGTTACTGACACTACTGGTTCGTATACCCAGAACAGTTTGTTTGTTTATACTTTGTACCGGTTTTATCTTAAAAAAGGTATGTTAAGGGATTTGGTTCCTGCCATACGTTATGATTTTTTCTCTCAAAATATGAAATCGGGCATCATTGAGCCACAAAGACTAACTGTGGGCCTTACTCTCGGTTTCGATAAAATTAATTTTGCCAATATCCGTTTCAATTACGAGAAATATTTCTTCAAGACACAACAAAATCTCGATGATAAATTCACTATTGAACTTATTGCCCGGTTCTGAAGTTAATCATAAAGATAATTTTTTACTTTTGTAAAAACACAATTACGCTATGGATAATGAACACATTATTCTTTTGGTTGATGATGAACCCGATATTGTGGAATTCTTAAGCTACAATCTGAAAAAGGAAGGGTTTAAAGTATATACAGCCAATAATGGTAAAGACGGGATAAAAACAGCCCGGGAAATCACACCTCATCTGATAGTGCTGGATGTAATGATGCCCGGCATGGATGGTATAGAAACCTGTCAGGAAATAAAACAAATTCCCTCTCTTTCAAAAACGCTGATCATGTTCCTTACGGCCCGTGGGGAAGACTATTCGCAGATCGCAGGGCTGGATGCCGGCGCCGACGATTATATTACAAAACCTATAAAACCCCAGCTTTTTATAAGCCGTATCAAAGCTTTGTTGCGCAGGTACTCTGACGAGACAATACCCGAAAATACAACCATAAAGATCCATGACCTGTTAATTGACAGGGAAAAATATTTAGTAATAAAACAAGGGAAGAAAATTGTTCTTCCGAAAAAAGAATTCGAACTGCTATACCTTTTGGCATCAAAGCCCAGCAGGGTTTTTACCCGTGAGGAAATATTGTCAAAGATCTGGGGCGATGATGTGGTGGTCGGCGACCGCACCATTGATGTGCATATCCGGAAAGTGCGCGAAAAAATCGGCATGGAGTTTATTTCAACTGTTAAGGGTATTGGCTACAAGTTTGAATCAATATGAAAAAATACTATCCACAAAGCATCTCTTTTAGAATAGCATTATTTGTGCTGTTGATCTTTGTGGCTTTGTTTCTCGTATATTATTTTTTCATTTCAGGGAAACCTTATGACTGGCTTTTTCTTTTTATTGCGGCAATACTGATATTTTTTGCCGTTCTCATGTTTGTCAGGCGTTCCATAGAAAATTTCATTTATAAAAAAATCCGGCTGCTGTATAAGACCATACATAATCTGAAATCGCCCAAACAAAAGATCCCTATTGAAGACAACTGGCTGGAAACAGCGGAAGCAGAAGTGGTAAAATGGGCTGAAGATAAAAAAAACGAATTGGAAAGCCTTAAAAAATCTGAAAACTACCGCCGCGATTTTCTCGGCAATGTCTCTCACGAACTGAAAACACCCATCTTCAACATACAGGGTTATGTTCTTACGCTGCTCGACGGCGGATTAGAAGATCAGAGCATTAACCGCGAATATCTGGTGCGTGCAGAAAAAAACATCGACAGGATGATCGCCATTGTCAATGATCTGGAAGTAATCTCAAAACTCGAATCAGAAACGCTGAAGCTGGAAAAAGAAAAATTCGATCTGTCGTCCCTGGCTCATGATGTTGTTGAATCCTACGAAATAACAGCACAACAGAAGAACATCTCAAGCCATATCCATAACAAGCTCCCCGGGCCTGTTCATGTTTTGGCCGACAAGGAAAAGATCAGGCAGGTACTGAACAACCTCATTGAAAATGCTCTTAAATATGGCAAGCAGGATGGAAGGACCAAAATCACTTTCTATGATATGGATGAAATGGTTTTGGTTGAGATTTCAGATAACGGTATAGGAATTCCTCTGGAAGATATTCCAAGAATTTTTGAACGTTTTTACCGCACTGCTCATGGGAAAAATATTGAAAACAAGGGTTCCGGCCTGGGCCTGGCGATTGTAAAGCATATTATTGAAGCACACGGTCAAACGATAAATGTCCGTAGCAGCCTGGGGGTGGGAACGACTTTTGGTTTTACCTTGCAAAAAGCATGAAAGGCATACGCCCTCGTACAATAACATAATCTAACAACAATCCTAAAATAGCCCGGAGGGATTGCAAATCAATATTTCAGCCATTTCCAGAGTTCTCTGTAGCTGATTTTTTTGCCGTACATCAAAATGCCTGTGCGGTAAATTTTAGCGGCCAGCCAGGTACAGGCAAGAAAACCCAAAACGAGCAATCCCATGGATAGTATCAACTCAAATACAGGGACACCAAAAGGAATCCTGATCATCATCACAATGGGGGAAGTCAGCGGAATGATTGAAAACCAGAAAGCTATAGGCCCCTGCGGATTTTCGATGATGGGCTGGGCCAGAATAAAAGCAAGTATCAGCGGGATGGTGATTGGCAACATGAATTGCTGAGTATCTGCCTCATTATCCACCGCCGAACCAATCGCCGCAAAAAGTGCCGCATACAATAAATATCCAAAAAGAAAGAAAAAGAAAAACGAAGCCAGAATAAGGGTAAAATTATAATTTCCGATACTTTTCATTAAGGACTGGATCATTTCATTATCGGAATCCTGAGCTGATTTGGTATCAGAATTTTGAGGTACCAGTACATTGCTTTGCTGGACCATTTCTGTCTGCTGAACCTTCACAAGTTCTTTATTCCCCACAGTCAACTGAAATACGCCAACAATCGACAATGTAAGCACTATCCATAAAAGAAACTGTGTCAGTCCCACCAAAGCAATTCCTACGATCTTGCCTAATAGCAACTGAAAAGGTTTTACCGAAGAAACTATAATCTCCACGATACGGCTTGTCTTTTCTTCAATAACACCGCGCATGACCTGGTTGCCATACATAAAAATTGCAAAATAGATCAGGAACCCTGCAAATATCCCAAGCAAGGTCGTGGCCAACGGAAGGTTCGTCTCGCCCGTCTTTATATTTTCAGCTTTTATGGTAATACGCACCTTGGCTTCATCTATTTGTTTCTTGTCGATGCCGTATAATTCCATGAGTTTTCTATTCTCATAGACATATTTCATTTTATCTTCGATGTAGGATGTAACAGTGTTCCCCGGTTGTTTATCCGAATAGTAAATGATGGCGCTGGTAGGTTCAATAAGATTAGGTTTAGGAATATACAACAGAGCTGATGCCTTGCTTCCATCAAAATTGGCAATAGCCGTTTCAAGATCAGTATAGATGTAGTTGAATTTTATTGTTTCATTGCTGCCGAGCTTATTGTATATCCCGGTTTCGTCAAGTACATCAATGATTTTTTGTTCTTTATCCAGTTTGGTAATATAATAAGGAACTATCATCAGCGCAGCCATCAGCAAAGGGCCGAGGATGGTCATCACGATGAACGATTTTTTCTTGACCCTGACTAAGTATTCGCGTTTTATGATGATGAATATTTTATTCATAAACTCTTATTCAGTTAAGTCGGAAGATGAATTATTTTGAATGGTATCTGAATTTACTTTGGAGATAAAAATATCGTTCATGGTAGGGATAATCTCCTGTATCGAGTGAATATTTCCGTACTTCATCAGTAGCGCAATCATTTCATTGGTAGTTTTGTTGTTCAGCAATTTCACTTTTGCTTTCAGTATTTCATCGTCGTGCGATTCCTCTACCACCTCAAAATCGTGATTCAGCATGTCTTTCAGCAATTTGTTGTAGCCGGCAATTTCTACCTGATAGCTATTGGATTTGTAAGAATTTTTTATCTCTTTTACTTTGCCTTCGAGTATTTTATTCGATTTGTTTATCAGCGCAATATCGTCGCAAAGTTCTTCGACCGATGCCATATTGTGTGTAGAAAATATGATCGTGGCTCCATTATCTCTCAGGCGGATAATTTCATCTTTTATCAGGCCGGCATTAATAGGATCAAAACCGCTGAACGGCTCATCAAATATCAATAATTTCGGTTCGTGAAGCACCGTAACAATAAATTGTATCTTCTGTTGCATTCCTTTAGAAAGCTCTTCCACCTTGCGGTTCCACCAGCCCATCAGTTCAAATTTTTCGAACCAGTATTTAAGTTTCCTTATCGCATCGTGATATGTCAAACCCCTAAGCTGTGCGAGGTATATGGCTTGTTCGCCCACCTTCATTTTTTTATACAGACCACGCTCTTCGGGAAGGTAGCCGATATTTACAATATGATTTTTTTCCAGTTTTTCGCCCTTCAGAAATACTTCTCCTTCGTCAGGTCCCGTGATCATGTTGATGATACGGATCAGGGTAGTTTTTCCGGCTCCGTTAGGCCCGAGCAGCCCAAAAATACTTTGTTCGGGGACACTGATTGACACACCGTTCAATGCCACATGGTTCGCAAATCGTTTGGTGATATTTCGGGTTTCAAGCAAGTTCATTTAATTCGGATTACTGTTTATTGATCGCCGCGGCGGGCTAACTATTGAAAAAACTCTTTCATTTTTTCAAAAAAGTTCTTGTCTTTACTGTTAGGCGCTGGCTTTATATTTTCCGAATCCATCAGTTTTGTGATTACACTTTTTTCCTCTTTCGACAGATTTTGAGGCGTCCATACGCTGATGCCCACCAGCAGGTCTCCTCTGCCATGATAGTTCAGCGAAGGAAGCCCCTTGCCTTTCAGTTTTAAAATTTTTCCGGATTGCGTACCGGGTTCTATCTTTACACGTGCTTTACCTTCAAGCGTTGGAATTTCAACATTAGTGCCCAACACAGCTTCAGGAAAACTGATGTATTGGGTATATAGCAGGTTGTTACCGTCACGATGCAAATCGGGATGTTCAATTTCTTCAATCAGTACGATCAAATCGCCGGGTTGTCCGCCGCGTGCGGCCGCATTACCCTTGCCGCTAACCGATAGCTGCATCCCTTCTGCTACACCGCCAGGAATTTTAATGCTGATAATCTCGTCATCTTTTACAATTCCGTTTCCGAAACATGAGGTGCATTTTTCAGTGATGGATTGGCCTTCGCCACCGCAGGTCGGGCAGGTAGAGGTGGTTTGCATTTGGCCGAGAAATGTATTGGTAACACTCACCACATGGCCTCTGCCGTTACAGGTAGAACAGGTCTTATAAGAACTACCGCCCTTGGCTCCTGTGCCTTTACAGTCGGTACAGGCGACATATTTGTTGACGTTGATCTTTTTTTCCACGCCGGTGGCAATTTCTTCCAAGGTCAGTTTTATTCTCACCCGGAGGTTGCTTCCGTAGTTCACCTTACGCCGTTGCGACGAACCACCGCCAAAACCGCCAAAACTGCTGAATGCACCCCCGAAGATATCGCCAAAATGACTGAAAATATCGTCCATGCTCATACCAGCGCCTCCGAATCCCGAATTTCCGTTCACGCCATCGGGCCCAAAACGATCGTAACGGCTGCGCTTTTCAGCATTACTCAGTACATCATAAGCCTGAGCCGCTTCTTTAAACTTTTCTTCTGCTTCCTTATCGCCGGGGTTTTTGTCGGGATGGTATTTAATCGCCATCTGACGGTATGCTTTTTTCAGTTCTGCCTCACTGCAGTTGCGGTCAACGCCGAGAATTTCGTAGTAATCACGTTTTGTCATACAAAAAATTTAATTGGCAACCACCACTTTTGCAAAACGTATTACGATGCCATTAAGGTAATACCCTTTTTCAGTTACATCAATGATTTTTCCTTTTTGCTCTTCGCCTTGCGCGGGAACATTGGCAACGGCTTCATGAATATCCGTGTTGAATTCCTCGCCCTGGGCTTTTATTTCTTCCAGGCCTGCTCTGTTAAGTGTCAGCCGGTATTTTTCATAAATCAGCACCAGCCCATCTTTCAGACTTTTTATTTTTTCGTCATCAGGAAAGGCATTGATCGCTCTTTCAAAGTCATCCAGTACGGGTAACATCGTGGTAATAACATCTGCCGAAGCGGTTTTTATCAAGTCCAGGCGTTCTTTTGAGGTGCGTTTACGATAATTTTCAAATTCTGCATACAGGCGTAAAAACTTATCGTTCATTTCTGCGAGCCTGATCTTTTGTTCGGTAATAATGGCATCTTTATCAGGGTCCTGTGTTTCTGTCTTCGTATCGGGTTCCAATACGTTTTCAGCATGGCCAACAGCAGCAGACTCACTTTTTTCAACAGGTTCTTCCTTCATCTTAGTACTCCCTTTCTTTTTCATATCATTTAAATCCTTTTTAGAAGATACGGATAACAATTCTTTTGCCAATAAGGCTAATTACGACAATTTGTCAGAACAAGGTTTGGGGGAATTCTTTTTCAGTTGGCGCCTGGTTATAAATATCCTGCTTTTCTTCCACATCAAACAACTTCAACTGGTTTTCGCTGATATAATCTTCTTCCGGTAACGAATCGGCAAATTTACTGATATAATCCCTGATAGCGGCTTTTATCATTTTGTTAGGGCTTATTTTTTTAGCATGGCAAAATTTATCAATAAGCCTTTTTTGCTTTTCGGATAGCTTAAATTCAAATTTCTTATACTTGATCTTTATCTTTCTTTTGCTTTTTTTCTTGGGTGTTGCCATGATAATTTTTTTCAAAATCCTTAAAAAGTGAACAAAAGTAATAAAAATTCATTTTTTTATCATACAATTCCTTTGTTCTGGTCAGCTTTTTTTATCTTAGCACACTTTTAATTAAAATGTCTTGCCATGATAAACGATAAATTATTCAACCCTGCCAGCATAGTGGTTGTTGGCGCTTCCAACGACGTAACCAAACCGGGCGGTAAAGTCCTGAAAAACCTCCTTGATGGAAACTATGGTGGGAAAATCTACGTTACCAACCTGAAGGAAGCCGAAGTACAGGGAATACGAAGTTTTCAAAATATCAACGACCTGCCGCAGACCGACCTGGCCATCATCGCCATAGCAGCAAAATATTGCCCGGAAACTGTTGAATTTCTGGCAAAACAAAAACAAACCAAAGCCTTTATCATACTCTCCGCCGGATTCAGCGAAGAAAGCAAAGATGGCGCTGCCCTGGAAAAACAAATCGTGGAAACGATCAACAGCGTGGGAGGATGCCTGATAGGGCCGAATTGCACAGGCATATGCACCCCGGTACATCATAGTTATTTTACGCTTCCGATTCCTAAACTGGAGCCTCAGGGCTGTGATTTCATCACCGGTTCGGGTGCTACGGCCTGTTTTATTCTGGAAGCCGGCATTACCAACGGGTTGACTTTTGCCAACATCATCTCGGTCGGAAACAGTGCTCAGCTTGGCGTGGAAGAAATGCTGGAACACTTCGACAACACCTTTGATCCAGCCACGAGTTCAAAAGTCAAGATGTTGTATATCGAAAACATACGTAATCCGCAAAAGCTGCTTAAGCACGCCGCATCGTTGATCCAAAAAGGTTGCAGGATAGCTGCCGTAAAAGCCGGCTCCTCGGCTGCCGGAAGCCGTGCCGCATCGTCTCATACCGGCGCCCTGGCCAGTTCCGATGTAGCCGTCGACTCCCTGTTCCGCAAGGCAGGCATCGTGCGTTGCAGCGGCAGGGAAGAATTGATTACGGTGGCCTCTGTTTTCATGCATCCAGAACTAAAAGGCAAACGTATCGCAATAATTACACATGCCGGCGGACCTGCTGTGATGTGCACAGATGCCTTGTCGAACAATGGCATGGACGTTCCCCATATTGATTCACCAGCATCCAAAGAACTCCTGACAAAACTGTTTGCGGGCTCTTCCGTGGCCAACCCCATCGACTTTTTAGCCACCGGTACCGCTGAACAATTAGGCATCATCATCGACTATGTGAATGAAAAATTCGATGAGATAGATGCCATGGTCATCATTTTTGGGACACCCGGATTATTCAGGATTTTCGATGTGTATGATGTACTGGACAAAAAAATGAAGACCAGCAAAAAACCTATCTTCCCTGTCTTACCTTCGATTATCACCGCGGGTGAGGAAGTCAGCGATTTTATTGCCAAAGGCAGAATCAATTTTCCGGAAGAAGTAGTGCTGGCCAGAGCGTTAGCCAAGACCTACCATACACGGAAACCTTATGAACTCGCTCCCGCCCTTCCAGAAATTGACACGGCAAAAATCCGCCACATTATTGGCCAGGCTGCCCAGGGATACATATCACCGGCTGAAATTCAGGCATTGATGGATGCAGCAGGCATCCCCCGCGCCGGTGAAGCCGTTGTTACCACAAAAGAAAATGCGGTTGCCGAAGCTCAGAAACTCGGATTTCCCGTGGTAATGAAAGTTGTCGGCCCGGTTCACAAATCCGATGTCGGCGGCGTGGTGCTCCATGTGAAAAATGCCGAGACCGTTGAAAAAGAATTCGAGCGCATGATGCAAATCAAAGACACCACAGCCATACTGATACAACCCATGCTCAGCGGCACCGAGTTGTTTGTGGGCGCCAAGTTCGAGCCTAAATTCGGGCACATGATTTTATTCGGATTGGGCGGCATTTTCATCGAGGTGCTGAAGGATGTCGCGGCAGGGCTCTCCCCTATCGGGAAAGAAGAAGCCGATACCATGATCAAAAGCCTGAAGAGCTATAAAATCATTGAAGGTGTGCGCGGACAAAAAGGCATCAACCAGGAAATACTTATTGACATCATTATGCGGCTGTCTGCCTTATTACAGGCGGCTCCGGAAATACAGGAGCTTGATTTTAATCCCCTGCTTGGTAATTCAGAAAAAGTGGTGGCGGTGGATGCGAGGATACGAATTGAAAAGTGAACCGATTTTGCGAAAGCCAATTTTAGCTATCTCAGACCATTTGTTGATTTTTCATTAGTAGTGAAATATTTTTACATATACAAAAAACTTTTCGTATATTTGTTGAAAGTTTAACCTATATATAAAATGAATTACAAGGCATATATCCCAAAAAAGATCATACCCCGTCAGCATTATCTCGCAAGCAGCGTTAAGTTTCTGGAAAAGGATATTATTAAAATTTTTGCCGGGCAGCGGCGTGTGGGAAAGAGTTATATGCTTTACCAAATGATCAATTATGTGCAACAGCATTATAAAAATCCGAACATCATTTATATCAATAAAGAGTTGCCCGAGTTTCGTGAGATCAAAAACGATAAAGAACTTGTTGATTTTGTGCATTCCGAAAGTTTCGGGAACATGAATTTTTTGTTTGTTGATGAAGTGCAGGAGATTGAAAATTTTCACAAAGCCTTAAGGAGCTTATTGGCGCAGAAATCATACGATATTTGGTGTACGGGAAGAAATGCGGCCATGCTTTCAGATGATATATCGGGTTTGATGAGCGGCCGTTCCATTACCATCAATGTATACGCCTTATCGTACAGAGAATTTTTGCTTTTCCACAATTTATCAAAAGGCAGCGATGCGATTGATAAATACCTGCGGTATGGGGGTATGCCGTTCCTTCATAATATCGGGCTGGAAGATGAACTTGTTTTCGAATACCTCAAAGGCATATATTCTACTATCTTGTTCAAGGATATCGTAGCCAGGCAGAACTTACGCAATACAGGCTTTGTGGAAAATTTGCTATCGTTCGCCGCTGACAATACCGGATCCTTAGTATCCGCAAAAAAAATCAGCGATTTCCTCCGCGCTGAAAAAATCAATATTTCTCCGGTACGTGTGATTGAGTATCTGAAGTATATGGTGAACGCTTTTATTCTTTTTCGCTGCAAACGGGCGGATATACAGGGGAAGAAAATATTTGAATTCGGCGAAAAATATTATTTTGAGGACCTCGGCCTGCGAAACATCATTAATGGATATAAATTTAATGACATTGGAAAAATCATTGAAAATGCAGTATTTCTTCACGCAAAATATCATGGATACGATGTATTTACCGGTTCATCGGGAACAAAAGAGATTGATTTTATCTGCGAGAAAAACCATAGAAGAAAATACATACAGGTTGCATACAACCTTAGCGATAAAAAAGTCTATGAGCGTGAATTCGGCAACCTGAAAGCGATCCGTGATCACCACCCGAAATACGTGATAACCATGACACCCTGGAAAATTGGCAATGATGAAGGTATAGAGCATTTTCAGCTTGAAGATTTTTTACTGAACAATCTATAATATCATCAGGTATTATGTTTAATCCATGACTATAGAATAAAAAATAAATATGATTGCGGCATGGTTGATCGGTAAGGATGGAAAACTCCAGGAGGCATTTGCATCCCTGTTTTCTTCGCTGACAGGTATTCCTGAAGCAAGGTTGAAAACCTTAGTTTTTCGCTTGAATGCGCGTCAAAAGAACAAAGCAGAAACATGGGGCGTGAACCGCATCAGGATCAATCCCGGGGCATACCCAAATGCCGATGATCCGGAATGGATAGGCACCCTGGCACACGAGCTGACTCACGAATACCAATATTTTAAAAGCATACTCCCTGATTGCCTGATAAGGTTTTTCGACCAGTTTGGGATAAAATTCAGGCAATATATCCTCCGTAGGCCGCACGAAAAGGCCTATAAGGCCTCCCGCATGGAAAAACAGGCTTTTGCCGTGCAAGCAATCATCATGGATTTTGTAAAGACTTATACTCCGCAAAAAATTCTTGCTGATAATTCCCTTTCGGAAAAGGAAAAGGCGGAATTGATAGTAAAAATGGCAGAAGAATACAAATCGAAAAAAATGGCGGTGTAAAGGGAATGTTTTTTATGTGTATGTAAGAAAAATTCGTGAATTTATTCTACATACATTATCCAAAACACCGTGCCATTTTTATATTTTATCGCAACAGACTGCGAATATTTTACGATTTATTCGCAGTGAACTGCGAATTTTTTGCTAATTATTCGCAGTAGACTGTGGATTATTTAATGGTTTTTATTGTATCTGTTACTACCACTACATCGCTGGTGAGGCGGCCGTTGAGCATAAACACTTTTTTGCCTAACATATCAAAGTCCCAGCTGCCGTCGAGGTTATCCCTGTCGTAAACCAGGTTCTCCAGATTTTTCGGGAGGTACACACTTTTTCCTTCGGGCACTTCCAGTATCAGCTTCACAGACTGGTTGCGCCATTTATCGCCGGCGGCCAGCAGAAAATAATTATTGATAAGCAACACCGAATCGGCCATGGTCGCATCAAACCTGATGGATTCGGCACGCCGCCGGGCATTCATCAGGGTAGTACCTCTTGAAAATTTTGTGATTGTTAGTTTATAAGCCCCGGTTTTTGAAGGAATGATCTTCAGCTTAGGAAATCCATACACTACCAGCTTATCATCATAATCCGAAAAAAAGCAATTATTAAAAACAAAATGCTCATGTTGGCCGGGGTCGTTTTCAAAAAAATCATCATCAATAAATCGGCTTTTTCTTACATCCGGCAAGTTGTCTGTAACATCTATGACGAGTGTTTCACGGGTTTGCGGCAACGCAAGCTCCTGTTTAACAACGCTCTTTTCGCTGAAACCTCCGACAATATTAATTGTCAGAAATATCGCTAGTATCAGGCCGGTAAGCCATAAGAGCGAAGCCGTAATTGAAACTACTTTGATTTTGGTTTTAAATCCGGCGATCATGCGGATACTATTGAAAATAAGCATCAGCAGCGGCACACCGATTAATAAAATCATAGTCAGCAATGCCATATGCTGTTGCCAGGGGTTTTCAAAGAACATTTGACTGAAAGCAGGCAAAGACACTGAGCTTATTCCCCATTTGGTAAAAAATAAAAAACTGTCGGGAGCAGTAATAGACAGTATCAGCGAAACTGTCAGGATAATTGCTAAAACCAGAAGTACTATCCCGGCAAAGATCAGTAAAGCACGTAGAAAATAATAAATTATCTCACCAAAGACACTGCCGACGCCCATACCTGATTCTCTTGTTGTCTGCGTTCTGCTGATGGCGGCGGCCATCTGCCTTTGCCTTTTGCTATAGGCACTTTCTCTCTTTGCACGGTGTATCCTGCGTTTCATATCGTTGTATTCCCTTTGTGTGTGGCTCTTTGCGTCGCCTTTCATTTCCCTGAAACGCGCCTTCAGGTCTTCAAATTCACTTTTGATGTTTTCCTGTATCTCCGAAATTGTCACAGGCTCGCCTTTCATATTGAGCTTTTCCTCTGTAGTGGCAGCTTTGGGAATAATGATCCAGAGTATAAGGTATATCAATGCGCTCGATCCAAAAATTAACAAGGCGATGATAAAACCTATCCTGAACCAAACGGGGTCCACATTAAAATAATGCCCCAGACCGGAGCAGACACCGCCCAGAACTTTGTTATCCTCGTCACGGAACAGCCTCTTTTTTGACACTGGATTTTTTTCTTTTTTTGCTTCTTTGTTGTCGCCCGAAGAATCTATATCATCGGGTTTACCTAATATTTTTATGGCTTCTTCCACATCAGCAGGCACTATAAGTGCTGCCCCATTTTCGATTTTTACCTGGAAAATCTCCGCAATGCGGCTCTCGATATCCTGAAGGATTTCTTCTTTGCCTTCGGTATTTTCAAAGTGTTTCTTCAGTGAATCCAGGTAGTTTTCAAGCAACTTGTAAGCTTCCTCATCAATCTGGAAGAACAGCCCGCCGATATTAATTGAAATTGTTTTGTTCATGGCCTTTGTATTTATTGTTTATTATTTTTTAGTTATGAGTTTTACTGAATTAACCAGATCTTCCCAGCTTTCATCAAGGTTTTGAAGAAAAATGCGTCCGGCTTCGGTAAGCGTATAATATTTCCGGGGCGGGCCTGTTTTCGATTCTTCCCAACGGTAATTGAGAAGTCCGTCGTTCTTAAGGCGTGTCATCAGCGGATATAAAGTACCTTCTACCACGATCAGTTTTCCCTCTTTCAGTTTTTCAATGATGTCAGAGGCATATACATCTTTTTCCGCTATGACAGATAGAATACAGTATTCCAGTATTCCTTTCCGCATCTGCGCTTTTGAATTTTCAATATCCATTTTTAGTATTTTGTATATTCAGTTTGTTATTAGTCATTAGTCATATTCCACTGGCTGTTGGCTGTTGTCTCTTATCCATTGACTGTTGGCCACGCCTTGGCGGACAGCTATTGGCTTCAAACTGCTTGTATTTTGTCATATTTTGTTTCAATATCAATTACGACACAAAGATAGTACATTTTATAGTACTATGCAATACAAGGTACTAAATTTTTAAAACTATTTTAAAAAAATAAAGATAACTACCTGTATTTCAATATCGTTTTATTAGAAATTTTTTCACCTTGATCAAATATATTTACAATTTGTACGAGATTGCATACTGTAAGTGTAAATTCCATGAAAAATCAATCCGGGAAATAATGAAGTTGGAGTTAAGATGGAGAGATTGGAGATTGGAGATTGGAGACTGGAGATTGGAGATTGGAGATTGGAGAGCAGAGATCAAGAGAATTGAGATTAAAGGGCAGATGGATGAAAAAAAAAGCCACTCCAGAAGAGCAGCTTTTCTTCAATTATTACTTTTTTATGAAATTTATCCTTTGTAAAACGGGAACTTCACAACTTTTGCCTTGATAAGTTTCTCGCGGATTTTTACATAAATCTCGGAGTCAACTTTTGAATAGGTTGTTTGCACGTAGCCCATACCAATATTTTTTTGAAGTGATGGAGCCATAGTCCCAGAAGTTACTTCACCAATTTTGTTTCCGGCGGCATCGCAAATTTCGTATTCATGGCGGGGAATTCCACGATCAATCATTTCAAAACCCACAAGCTTACGGCTTACACCTTCGGTCTTATGCTTCAGGTTGTATGCTTTATCAATAAAATTCTTCTCATCGGTAAATTTAGTGATCCACCCCAGGCCGGCTTCGATAGGCGAGGTAGTATCGTTGATATCGTTGCCATACAGACAGAATCCCATTTCGAGGCGCAAGGTGTCGCGGGCTGCAAGCCCTATAGGTTTTATCCCGAATTCTTTGCCGGCCTCCATAACAGCCTTCCACATAACTTCGGCATATTTGTTCGGGAAATATATTTCACAGCCACCCGAGCCGGTGTAACCGGTCGTTGAGAAAAGCACGTCGTCAATACCTGCAAACTTCAACACTTTAAAAGTATAATATTCCATATCGGTGACTGTGGTATCGGTCAGCTTCTGCATGGCTTTCAGCGCCAGCGGTCCCTGTATGGCAAGTTGGGAAGTCTCATCAGAAGCATTGGTCAGTTTTACACCCAGGTTGTTGTTTTTATTTACCCATGCCCAGTCTTTGTCGATGTTTGCTGCATTGACCACCAGTAAATATTTTTCAGGGCCGAAACGGTACACCAGCAAATCATCCACTATGCCGCCCTGGCCGTTAGGAAAGCAGGAATACTGAACCTTGCCATCCACCAGTTTCGATGCATCATTGGAAGTCACATACTGAACGAAATCAAGAGCTTTAGTGCCTTCCACCCAAAATTCACCCATGTGAGAAACATCAAAAACACCCAATTTTGTTCGGACATTTTCGTGTTCAACAATTAAACCTTCATACTGAATGGGCATATAAAAACCGGCAAACTCAACCATTTTTGCTCCGGCTGCCTCATGAATCTTACAAAATGCTGTACTTTTCATTGTGATTTTATTTTAAAAAAATTTATAAATATGTTATTTTATCTTGTATTCATCGTACGGTAAAAAATATCTATTCTGAAAGAAATAAATATGACAGGGCAAATTTATAAATAATAACTAATGAATAACAGAACTTTTTCGGGATGTAATATTTTACGGCTTTTAGTTGGAGGCATATTTATTTTTATCTTTGGCATCTTATTAACAATAAATAAAATGATCTTTTATAAGCTTAATATTCCCCGCTGGTTGATACTGCTGATCGACATCTGCATTTGCGCTTTTTCAGTGGTGCTGGCTTACATGCTGCGTTTCAACTTTCACGTTCCGGCAACTGATGCCCATGATCTGCCTTATGTGCTTGCTTATATTGCCGGCATCAGAATTATTACTTTTTTTATTGCAAAAACCTATATCGGAATCATTCAATACACCAGCACGGGCGATGCCGTACGCATTGTCGTTGTAACAACCATCGGCTCTGTATTATTTGTAATTACCGATCTCGTCTCCTATTTTTTTATCAATGGCATAAATTTCATCCCTTATTCTATTATCATCATCGATTTTATCACCACCACCTTCATCCTTATCGCGTTCCGCATTCTGGTAAAGATTACCTATATGGAAATGCATAATCCTTCGCGTAACAAGACCAATGTGCTGATATACGGCGCAGGAGAAAGCGGTCTCATCTCCAAACGTTCGCTTGACCGCGACGCAGGAACCAAGTATAAAGTTTTAGGATTTATTGATGATGACCCCAAAAAAATCGGGATGAAAATTGAGGATATCCCGATTTACGGCCCCGATAAATTAGAAAAACTTCTTGAGAACAACACCATTGAACACCTGATTATTTCGATCCAAAATATTAAAGCGTCGAAGAAACAGGAGATTATTGAAAAGTGTATGGTCTACAACACCAAGGTGCTGAGTGTGCCTCCGGTAAGTAAATGGATAAACGGGGAACTCAGTTTTAAACAGATAAAAAAGATCAATATCGAAGACCTGCTCGAACGCGACGAAATAAAACTTGATGAAGAAAAAGTCAGGCGCGAACTGTTGGATAAGTGCATACTGGTTACCGGCGCTGCAGGTTCGATAGGCAGTGAAATTGTCAGGCAGATTGTTCGGTTTTCGCCCAAAAAGATCCTTCTGGTTGACCAGGCCGAATCGCCCATGTATTTTCTCGAACTTGAACTAAACGAAAAATTCCCTAAGGCTAATATTGAGGTCATTATCTGCGACATCAACCACGAGGTAAGGATGCGGAAAATCATGGAGACTTTTTTACCTCAGATCATCTACCATGCTGCGGCATACAAGCATGTACCCATGATGGAAAACAATCCAGTTGAAGCTGTAATGACCAATGTACTCGGGACAAAAGCCATCGCCGACCTGGCCATAGAATTTAAAGCCGAAAAATTTGTGATGGTTTCCACTGACAAGGCTGTAAACCCTACAAGTATCATGGGTGCGACAAAACGAATTGCAGAAATTTACACGCAATCGCTGAACAGGAAAAACGTCACACGTTTTATCACCACTCGTTTCGGAAACGTGCTTGGCTCTAACGGGTCCGTGATACCATTATTCCGCGAACAGATTGAAAAAGGCGGCCCGGTAACCATCACCGACCCTGAAGTAACACGTTTCTTTATGACCATTCCTGAAGCATGCCAACTGGTGCTCGAAGCAGGCACCATGGGCCACGGCGGAGAAATATTTATTTTCGATATGGGCAAGTCGGTAAAAATCCTTGACCTGGCCAAGAAAATGATAAAACTCTCCAGGCTTGAGCTGGGAAGAGATATACAGATAAAATACACCGGCCTGCGCCCCGGCGAAAAACTTTACGAAGAGTTGCTCAATAATAAGGAAAATACGTTGCCGACCTATCATCCTCAAATCATGATCGCCAAAGTGGCCGAAAGTGATTTTGACCTGATCTCAAAACAGGTACAGGAGCTGGACAGCCTGCTTGCCGGGCACGACAACATTCAGCTAGTAAAAAAAATGAAAGAGATTGTTGCGGAATTCAAGAGTCAGAATTCGGTGTATGCAAAACTGGATTAGTGATGTTGTTCTGCATAGTTCGACTTAGGCTCCAGCCTAAGTCGAAATTATTATCACAGGCTCCAGCCTGTTTTATTAAACGTTTTCTATAAAAAGCAAGCTGTTTGGATTTCTTTTTTCTGTGAAAAGAGATATGGCTTTGTTACAGGCAGAGCCTGTTATTCATAGTGTCGACGAAGGTAGAACCTTTGCCGAACAGGGTCATCGGCGATTTATAGAAATGTTCAGGTACGCCAAATCTCACTCTAAAAAAGAACTATCATCTGTTGGAACCTCAATGCCACACCCGCCAAGGATTGTTGACATAAAATTAAAGGTATATTCTTTTTCATTATTTAATAAAGAATGTTTATCATTTCCATCCTCTTAATTTGTTTGCCTCCTTAATGAAAGCAATATGCGGTCTGTCGCTAATAGCTGGTGGAACATTAATAATTGGTCGAAGGTCTTTGAGGAATTTGACCATGCCTCCGTCAAAGCCAATATCTCTTAGATATTTCATTTTAGAATCGTTAACAATAATTTGATATTGCTCATTAAATGTTACGAGCCCCCTGTCATATGCACGATGATATAATGCTGAAAGGGCTATACCATTTGAAGTATCATCTGTCGAGTTACTATGGCTAACGGGGACAATATGGGCAGCATCAATAAGTTTTAGTTGTAATCCACTAAAAGCACACTTATTACCATAGGCTCTCAAAACTCTATTTTGAAAATCTGTATCACGTATTTTTTTGCTTATTTGAGTTACTGCTGTTTGACGCTGTTTACTTACTTTTTTAATAAGAGATTTATTTATTTCAAGCGGCTTTTCAGAAATCTTCTCTAAAACTTCAAAGTCTTTTTTTGATGCCCCAAAACTATGAAGTTGTTCCATGTTCTGAACATAGCTAACAAAAAAATCAGGTCTAAACGCAATTGCAACTTCATGATTGCCCTTGTCACATGCTGAAAAGCCATTGATTAATGCTTTTCGGAGAAACTCTTCTCTAATTTGCATTGATGGAGAGAAACCTAATTTACCTATGTGCTTAGAATAATCAAAACTGGCGAATACCCCAACTTGTTGCCACCAACCGAGAATTAAAGTTTTTTCCCCAGAATTTCTATTAAAATGATCTGTGCCAGTAATTTGGATTCTATATTCATCCTTTGGTCTTGCAGTACCACCACCATGAGTTAAATGCCAAATGTAGATACGGAGCAAAAAACTTTCTTCGCCATTATAAATTTTGATAAGAAAAGGATGATTTGAAATATCTTCAACAAAAATTACATTCCATCCACAATCGTTTACTGATTGAACGATTTCATCCAGTAGGTCGAATTTTCTGTGCTTTACCATTTATTGTATATTCTGTATTAAAAAGATTTGGCTCTTCTTCAAAACGAATTTTGCTTCCTTGTAAATAGGATTCATTACTCTCAATAGCAATCCATCTACGTTGTAATATTTCAGATACGTAACCTGTTGTATTACTGCCAGCAAATGGATCAAGGATTAAATCTTTTTCGTCCGTAATAAATTTAATAAAAAAATCCGCAAAGTCTTTAGGAAACCGTGCAGGGTGTGGTTTGATATTGAGTTCTTTGCAACGTTTCATATAATAACTATTGCTCTCTGTGTTAGCAATCTCAAGTAAGTTAGGAGGTATTGCTCCACCATTATCATTACTGAATTTATCCGAAATATCATGGCCACTTGGACGTAGTTGTGCCTTATAACCGTTTTTTAACAAGGCTTTCATACTTTCACTGTATGGTCTTAGAACTTTTCTGTTGTCTGCTTTCGGGTTTTCGGTTTTTGAGAGCCACCAAACCATATTAACACTATCCTTTACTCTAATTCTACGAACATTCACCCATTCAGCAGGTGCTGGAAGTCGGGCAGGGTTGTAATGGAAAAACTCTTGAGCCAAGAAAAATTTTTGATCTCGACAAAGGCGAACAAGCAATTCGAATTGATAAATACTTCTAGTAGGATGACCTGGTAAATATGCTCCGCCTAAATCAATAACTAGGGATCCGTCATTTGTCAATAACCGATAGAATTGTTCTGAAAATTGCATAAACCAATCAATGTAGTCATGCTCAAGTTTGTTTCCATATTCCTTTTGCCTAGTTAAGGCGAAGGGGGGTGATGTCAAGATTAGATTAACTGAATAGTCAGGGATAGACCGCATAACTTCTAGACTGTCACCAAGATAGGCTTGTCCCAATTTGGTCTCGTAAAATGGAGTGAACGATTTATTTGTACCTACTATTTTTGACATTTTGTTTTTTGTGAGCATTCCAAAATTAGCATAAAAACTTTTTGGTTAATTGAATGTCTAAAAGATTTTGTCAACAATGTCGAGAATAAACATTTTTATCTCAAGCTTGTTTTCCATTTTCTATTAGAGGTAACATCTGGGTAGCTTCATTGCCACCACAAAATCCTTACCAGCACTAATCCTTCAGCACCTTATTCACCAGGTCAGCGGCATCCTGCAGTTTGATGGCAGAAAATACTTTCAACCCGGATTTATCAATAATTTCTTTGGCTTCTTCGGCGTTGGTGCCCTGCAAGCGTACGATTACCGGAACTTTTATCTCGCCTATGCTTTTGTAGGCATCCACTATTCCGTTGGCCACCCTGTCGCAGCGTACGATGCCTCCGAAAATATTCACTAATATGGCCTTCACGTTGGGATCATCAAGAATGATGCGGAAGGCCTCCTCTACCCGCTTGGCATTAGCTGATCCGCCAACATCCAGAAAATTGGCCGGCGAGCCGCCGCTGAGTTTAATAATATCCATGGTGGCCATGGCTAAACCCGCGCCATTAACCATACAGCCGACGTTACCATCCAGCTTGATGAAATTCAGCCCATATTCGCCTGCTTTCACCTCGGTGGGATTTTCTTCGGATATGTCGCGCATATTGGCAATGACACAATGGCGGAACAAAGCACTGTTGTCAGCCACCATTTTGGCGTCGGCAGCAAAGATCTTATTATCGGAGGTTTTTATCACCGGGTTAATTTCGAGCAACGACAAATCGCACTTGATATAGGCTTTATACAGGCACATTAAAAAAGGTTGTATGTTTTTGTAGGCATCGCCTTCAAGGCCCAGGTTAAAAGCAATGCGGCGGCATTGAAAGGGCTGCAGGCCAACACCGGGATGTATTTCCTCCCTGAAGATCTGACCGGGGGTTTCTTCGGCTACTTTTTCGATGTCCATACCGCCGCGGGGCGAATACATCAAGACATTCCTGCCCGTCTGCCTATTCACAAGCATACTGATATAAAACTCTTTTATGGGGTTCGGTCCGTCATAATAGATATTCTGTTCAATTAGCACTTTATGCACCTTCTTGCCTTCGGCTTTGGTTTGCGGTGTCACCAGATTCATGCCGATAATCTGCCCGGCATAATCAAACACCTCCTGAAAACCGCTTGCAATTTTTACCCCTCCGCCTTTACCGCGTCCTCCGGCATGTATCTGCGCTTTGACGGCAAATTTATCCGAGCCGGTATTGATGCTTATCATCTGTGCACCATTTTTTGCTTCTTCGGGTGTGCCGGCTACAATGCCTTCAGGAACATTGACCTTAAAGGTTCTCAGCAGATCTTTTGCCTGATATTCATGTAAATTCATATTTTTATTTTTTATACTGACTAATTCACCATTGATTTTAAATTAATTATCCAGGTGCAGATCGCGACGAACTCTTTGCCGTTCTTTGAGCGAATAGAATTAATAATTATTAACCACTAAAAATCTCAAATTTTTTTACACAGTAGTTCTCAGCGTTCGAAAATTAATCATGTTATCTCGTTACCAAAAATAAGGAAAAAATCCTACAAATGAAATAATTTCTTAAAAAAGAATAAATCAGGCTAAAAAAACGCAACAATCATACTCCTTTTAGTATTAAATTTTTATTTTCGCATTGATGAACAGAATGTATAAAATATTATGGCCCTCACTGATATTATTATTGTTTTATTCATCAGCAATTTTTGCTCAGAAAAAAACAGCTCATGCCACAAGGCTTTCTACCGTTCCTAAGGTTGACGGGGTTTTAGACGATGCCTGCTGGGCGGTATGTGATTCTGTGGATGATTTCACTCAATACATCCCTGTCTATGATGTCAGGCCATCACAACGCACTGTTGTCCGCATCGCTTATGATGATGAGGCCATTTATGTCGGGGCCATGATGTACGACACGGCACCAGACAGCATTTTCAGGGAAGTCGGTACCCGTGATGACGAACTTAATGCCGATAAATTTGCTATACAGTTCGACACATACAACATGCAGACGGATGCCTATACGTTTGCGGTCTGGGCATCGGGGACGCAGGCCGACTGGCGGCAAAACGACGAAACATACAATGCCGTCTGGCAAAGCGCTACAAAAATAATTGATAAAGGCTGGGTTTGTGAGATGAAAATTTCTTATTCCGCTTTACGCTTTCCAAAAATCAAGGAGCAGGCCTGGGGAATGCAGATCTTCAGGGGTATCCGAAGGCACCGTGAAACCGACCAGTGGGCGCTGGAAATCAAAGGAAATGCCAATTATCTGAAAGACTGGGGAATCCTGCAAGGGATCAAAGAAGTAAATCCTTCGCTGAG
>CAZMPB010000019.1:3809-35545 GCA_964567775.1 uncultured Bacteroidales bacterium | reverse complement strand
GGTTTTCAACATGGGAAAACCCAAAATTAACATTTAAGGCTGCAATGTGGGTTAATTGCCTACAGCAAATATTAATAGATTAATAATTAGTATTTTGACAAAATAACAATGATTTATTTATCCGGAACTCAGGTTACTCAAACATCAGGAACTTTTCCTGCCTTGAAATTACGTTGCCAATAAGTGTTGCTTTTTCAAAACCCGAATTATTAAATGCTGAAAGCACATTGGTTGCTTTCTCTTCAGGGCATGAAATCAACAAGCCTCCGGAAGTTTGTGCATCCATCATCAGCATCTTAAATTCATAGGGTAAGCCTGAAGCAATGACGGTATCCTGCTCTACATAGTCAAGGTTTCGGAAACAGGCGCCGGGGATACATCCTATTTTTAATAAACGGAGAGCGCCGCCGAAGACAGGGACATTCCGGGCGTTTATCCGAAAAGTAACCTGACTGGCCATGGCCATTTTCAAGGCATGGCCGGCCAACCCAAAACCTGTGATATCCGTTGCGCTCTTTATCTGATATTTCTGCATAATCTCAGATCCGGCCTTGTTAAGCTGTTTCATGCTGTGCATAACGTTCAGATAATCTTCTTCAGCAGCTTGGTTGATTTTTTTTCCTGCAAGCACTGTCCCGCCACCAACGGGTTTGGTGAGAATCAGCACATCTCCCGGGCAGGCAGCAGCATTACTGATGATTCTTTCCGGATGAACAATACCGGTAACTGCCAGCCCATATTTTGGAACATCGTCAACAATGGTATGTCCTCCGACTATCACTCCTCCTGCTTCTGTCACCTTATCAATACCTCCGCGCAAAATCTCTTTTAAAATTTCTAAAGAAACTTTAGCCGGAAAAGCCACAATATTAAGGGCGGTCAATACTTCCCCACCCATGGCATAAACATCGCTGAGGGCGTTGGCAGCCGCTATCTGACCGAATTCATAAGCATCGGAACAGAGAGGAGGAAAAAAATCTGTGGTTTGAATAAGTGCCACTTCATCACTAATTTTAAAAACACCGGCATCGTCGTGAGTTTCGATGTCAACCAGAAGGTTCGGATGCACCATTTTGGGCAATCCCATCAAGGCACTACTCAGTTCTCCCGCGGCGAGTTTAGCCGAACACCCGCCATACTCTACTGTGGACAAAAGATCAAATGAAGTCATAATCAATTACTTTTCATAAACAGAAAATTCAATATTATTTTTTTCTAAGACCTCATAAAATTCAGTTTTTTTGTACAATGAGGCATCTATCCTGATAGACATACCGCAATCAGAAGTTATTTCTTTAGGTGTCGGAACAATATCAAGCTTAAAATCAAGCGAAAGAAGCAATAGTTCTGCTTTAAGCACCCAGTGAACTGAGTTAAATATCAATATGTAATATTTCGTTATCAAACAGCCGGATTTATTATCAGGGGTAAATAACACTGCCTGCCATGCTTAAACGGTTAAGAATATCGTACATATTTGAAACAATGCCGACGCCTAAATCATCTTTTTTCTTATAAAAATCCAGGCAGGTGCCGCAAACAAGGATTTCAAGACCTTCGTTTTCAAGTTTTTTAAGACTATCCAAAACATAAGAATCTTTCAACGTCAGGAAAATCCCGGAGTTAAGAAACATAAGTTTTGACGGCTTGTTTTCGATCTCAGGCAATGTATTTATAAATGCTTTAAGCAAAATTTTACCAAGATCGGGGTCTCCATCACCAAGAAAATTTCTTTGAAAGGCAATCACATAACCGGAAGTTCCCACGGTTGAGATTGAGCAATAATCCTCAGCTTTTGCCTTTTTTGAAAATTCGCCTGTTTTATTTACAAACAGATGAAACACTCCCTCCCCTGTCTGTGTGTTTGTTTTCATTCCGTTATCATTCATAAAACGGGTAACATTCTTTAATGATGTTTCATTATCAATAAGAATCTCCAATGTTTCATCAACGGCAATATCTTCTAAAGCTTTTTTAGCCATTACCAATGGCACAGGACATTGTTTTCCTTTTGCATCAACTGTTTTCATAATTTATTTGATATTTTGTTCAATGATTTAATGGTATATTCAATTTCTTCTTCGGTATTGAAACAGCCCAGACTCAATCTCAGTGTTCCCTGCGGAAAAGTCCCCAGCGACTTGTGTGCCAAAGGGGAACAATGAAGTCCTGGCCGTGCCATAATTCCAAAGTCCCGGTCAAGTATCCGTGCCAATTCACTGGGGGTGAGGTTTTCAACATTCAGTGATACCAGCGGCAATCTGTTGTCGCAGCTTTGCGGCCCGTAAAGCGTTACATGGCCTGATTTATTCAGTTGACCAATAAAATATTCAGTAAGCTGCATCAGGTCATGGCGCATAGCCACAATCCCCTTTTCCAAAATATAGTTCAGGCCTGCTTTTAATCCCACCACACCAACGGTATTCAGCGTCCCCGCTTCCAGACGGTCGGGATAAAACTCCGGATGGATTTCCATTTCCGATTTACTGCCGGTTCCTCCCTGCATGAACGTATCAATCATGACGTTATTTCTAATGCATAAGCCACCAATACCGGGAGGACCGTAAAGTTTTTTGTGTCCGGTGAAAGCAAGTAAATCAATGTAATCCCTTTGCATGTCGATAGGGATAAAGCCTGCGGTCTGAGCAGCGTCAACCAGAAACAATATGTTTTTCTCTTTGCACAGGCGGCCGATACTGCGCACAGGCATCACAGCCCCGCAGACATTAGATCCATGTACACAAACAACCAGTTTTGTATTCGTTTTAATGCTTTTTGAAAATTGCTCAATGTCAAAATAATTAGTTCCCTTAGCAGAAATAAGCGTAACATCAATAATACCGAGGTTTTCAAGATGCCGCAACGGCCTGATAACGGAATTATGTTCAAAGCTGCTCACGATTACATGGTCGCCTTTTTTCAACAGCCCTTTGATGGCTATGTTGATCGCATGAGTAGCATTGGAAGTAAATATTACCTTTTCAGAATCCTCCACATTAAAAAAAGACGCTAATAATTCTCTGGTTTCAAAAATCTGGCGTGCCGCCTGTAATGACATGCTATGCCCTGACCGTCCCGGGCTTGCACCATAATCATTAAGATATCCGGCCATAGCCTTCACTACGGCTGGCGGTTTGGGCCATGAGGTTGCCGAATTATCAAGGTAAACTTTCATGCAATAAATTTTTTCCGGTCGGAGTAATCATAATTCTGGTTTCAACATCGGCGCCGCGCTGCACTTTAATAATTTTTTCCGCTTCGTATATATCTGCCAGCAAAGCCCTGAAACGTTTAGACCCGCCAAGAATTTCCTTGAATTCTTCGATTTCAAGGCCTGATTCTTTGGACGAAAGCTCTTTCAATAGCTGTAGGCGAAAGCGGTCGAGAAGCGATGTATGAATAAAATCATTCTGAAAAAACCGCAGCTTACCTTCGCCGGCAAGGTTGCTGAGGTACATTTTTATTTTTTGTTTTGTGATATTTTTTGATGCTGCAAGCTCTTCTATTTCTGACAAAACAGGCTTTCCGGTATCATACCTGAGTATTTCGTTTTCAAGCCATTGTATTTCCTCTTTGGTTTGTTTATCCAGCATAGCTTTATGCCCCGCTATTATCCAGGTATTCCGGAAGGTATCAATAAGCTTTTCCGATTTCATTTTTGCAAGCAGAAAATTCAGGTAGGGCTTACCTGACTTCATTTTTGACAAACCCAGTTTCCCGCTTATATCATTAGTTTCAAGCCCGTGAGGGAATACGGGGAATTTGCTATGATATTCCTGTAGAATTTTTACAACTTTGTTTTTAAAAACCTTTTCATAAGCGGAGTTTATCAAAATATCACCTTCAGCAGACCTGTAAATACAGAATCTGGATGCTTCGAGATCTGTATCAGCAGGCATGTGTTCAATTTTCAGGTGCAGTTTTTCAGCTATCTCATCAACAGTATAAGGCCTGAATTCTTTTTTCAGTTCGGTAGTGATGATTTCCACGATACTGTCTTCGCCGCTTGTCCCGGCAGCCAACTGTGTGAGGGTCTCAATGAGTTCGGGAGTTCTTTTTTTATGATGCAGCGGGTTGCTGTCAATAACAAATCCGCCCCCCAGGGTCGTATCGCCTGAAGAATTCCGGATAATAAACCTGTCTTTGTTCAACAACAACGCATCTTTATAAAGGTGCATCTGCACGATAGCCTCTTCCCCACCCTTGCAAATCTCTTTGTTTAACAAATGAACCCTGGCAGTGCACTCAAAAGTGCCAGAAATAAAAATCACATTCGACCACAAATTGAGTGAAATATCATCATTAAAAAGAGAGATTTTAGCATCCACCATGGAAGTTGTCCTGAGCTGTTTTTCAGAAATCAGCATTCCTCGTTCAAAATCTTCATTTTTCAACCCGATCAAATTAATAGCAGCCCTGTCTCCTGCAACAACTTTTTCGACAGGTACTCCATGTCTTTCCATAGACCGGATTCTTAATTTTTTGTTTTCGCCCGGCAGTAAAAAAACGTCTTTCCCGGTTTCGATGCTACCGCCTAGTACGGAACCTGTAACCACATTTCCAAAACCCTTTACGGTAAATATCCTGTCGATATACATTCTGAAAATTCCTTCCGGTTTTTTAGGATTTATTTGAGAAACCACACTCTCTATTGCTTGTATCAATTCCTGCTTCCCTTTTCCTGTCAAACAAGAAATTCCTACCACCGGGGCATCTTTCAACGAAGTATTTTCAAGAAAATCGGATATTTCATAACGGGCCATCTCTATCAGTTCATCATCCACTAAATCGGTCTTGGTAAGAGCTACCACCCCTTTGCTAATACCCAGGGCTGTAACAATATTGATATGTTCTACTGTCTGGGGCATGATGCCGCTATCGGCGGCAATGACAAGCAAAACCAAATCAATACCACATGCACCGCCAACCATGGTGTTAATAAAATCTTTATGTCCCGGCACATCAATTATTCCCAGCGACTCTCCTCCGGGCAGGTTCAATGCCGAAAATCCCAGATTGATAGTGATACCTCTTCTTTTCTCTTCTTCATGAGTGTCGCAGTCCACATCGGTCAGCGTTTTAATCAGGGATGTTTTCCCATGATCAATATGCCCGGCTGTTCCCATTATCAGGTGTTTCATCTCGCTGCTGATTAGTTAATACTCAACAAAACATTTTTGTGGGCTTCGGAGATGATTCCCGCAACGGCTTCCATTTCGCTTGTTTCCAAGGTCAGCACATCAAATAAAATATCTCCCTGTTTTAGTATTCCCAATACCGGTAAAGGTTGTTGCAAAAGTCCGCTGAACATTTTTTCAGCATATCCGGACCGTACTTTGTTGGCAGCCTTAACTTTAATCTTAACGGCAAAACTTTCAATCACTGTATCCGGCATGGTGCCGCCTCCGTATTGCCCTTCAGAAGATACTATCTCTGTATCCACTCTTTTGTCATTAAGTATTTTTTGAAAAGTTTTTGCTTTGTTTTTTAGTTCACTTTTCGATGTACTCAACATTCTGAAAACCATATTTTTTTCTTTCAACACCTCCTCATTAAGATAATATGTGCAAGCTGTTTCAAGAAAGGCGGTTGTGGCTTTACACACCCGGAGCGCCCGCATCATGGGTTCTTTTTTCAATATTCCGATGAAATCTTTTTTTCCTGCGATAATTCCAGCCTGCGGGCCTCCCAGGAGTTTGTCTCCACTGAAACAAACCAGGTCAACACCTTGCTCAAGCGAACTTCTGACATCGGGTTCATTTTCAAATGCAGGAATATCCGTTTTTCTGAGCAAACCAGATCCCAGGTCATACACAACGGGTATTTGGTGTTGTTTTCCTATGGTTACCAGTTCGGTCAGCTGTACTTCCCGGGTAAATCCCTTAATAACATAATTGGATTTATGCGCCTTGAAAAGCAAGGATGTTTTTTCGTTGATCGCATTAATATAATCTTGAGCTCGGGTATTATTTGTTGTACCCACCTCCACCATTTGGCAGTCAGCAGCCGCCATAATTTCCGGTATCCTGAATGAGCCGCCGATTTCAATCAGTTCCCCTCTGGATATAATAGCCTCCCTGCCCCTGGCAAAAGTCCGTAGGATAAACATTACAGCGGCTGCATTATTATTTACTATAATAACATCCTCTGCTCCGGTCAGAAACTTCAATAATTCAGCGGCGTGTACATCGCGCTGTCCCCTGGTGCCTTTCTGCAGGTCAAATTCGAGGTTGTTATAGCCTTTCAGTATCTCTGAGGAATCTGCCAGCAGATGCTCTCCGAAGGGGGCACGTCCTATGTTGGTATGAATGATCACACCGGTGGCATTGATGACTTTTTTGAGACTTTTTCCTGCAAACAGCTTTGAAAAAGCCAGAATCTTTTCGCTGATCTCAGCTAAAGTTGGCGGAGGGCTCCCCTGTTTTATTTTCTCTCTGAAAAAAGATAATGCCTGCCTTATCGAAAAGCTAATTACTTCTTTCCCGTATTCGCAAATACAGGTATGAACTTCCGGTAGCGCCAGAAGCACGTTAACAGATGGGAGGCGTTTGAATGCCTCCGGGTTTGAATTCATGATTTGTTATAAAAACGATTCATATATTCCTGGCAGAGAGGGCAGGAATCGAACCTGCCACAGCCGATTTTATACGTCTGCTACCGGTTTTGAAGACCGGCCGAAACACCAGATTCTTCCTCTCTAATAATTTTGCAAAATACTATTTCGTAAATTGTAATGCAAAAATATAAAAAAGTTTCCAACAACACAATATTTACGATTGTGAAAACAATAAAAATCCTGACTATTGCATGGTTTCTGATTCATATCCCAATATATATTTTCACTAATTCAAGGCCGTATATAATGCACAACCTAAAGCACCAACAATCTGGGGATTTTCGGGAACAGCGACATCAACATTCATCACTTCACACATGATCTTTCTGATTGCCTTATTCTTTGCAACTCCTCCAACAAATACAACATCTTCTTTAATTCCTAGTTTTTTCATCATAGCAACTGACCTTGAAACTATGGAGGTATGAATACCACGTGCAATTTTATTTCTTTCATACCCCTTAGCCAACATCGAAACTACTTCTGACTCGGCAAATACGGTACACATACTGCTGATATTCTCTTTGTCATTGGTACATAACGCCGCATCACCAAATTCATTAAGAGAGAACCTTAAAGCCATTGACATGATTTCTAAAAAACGCCCTGTACCGGCCGCACACTTGTCATTCATTTCAAATTTTTTCACTCTACCTGCCTCATCTAAAGAAATAACTTTAGTATCCTGTCCGCCGATATCAATTATGGTACCGGCGGAAGGATACAAATGTTTTACTCCTATCGAAAAAGCTTTTATTTCACTAATCACCTCTGCTTTAAAATGCCCGGCAAAAAGGTGCCTGCCATACCCTGTGGCTGTTATGGAATCATACTTGTTGTTTTCTAATATTCTCCGACAAACTTCTAAAGTATCAAATGAGTTTTCAATTACATTTGAATATTTTATAGTTCCTGAGTCAACAACAACAAACTTGATTGTCCTTGAGCCAATATCAATTCCGGCATGAATCATAATTGCAGATGCTTATAATAAACTATTTTCGTATTCTTTCAATAAAAGCTTCAATTCTGGTCTTTAGCTGTCCGACATCTTCCTGGCTGTAATCCGTATCAATACTCAAAACCGGAATGCCTTCCGACTCCAATGTTTTTTCTACTGAAATAGCTTCATTCTGATAAGGCTGGCAAAATTGCAAACTATAATGAATAACCCCGTCTGCATTATACTTTCCTGCCATTTCACGGATGTGATTCAGGCGTTCGGCATTTGGGGTAAACACAGCACAATCTATTTTGAAATACCTGTCAACTATTTTATCCATCAAAGTATCAACTGTTTCATGGGTTTCTTCCACGGTAAATTGAGTACCTCGCTCTCCTGTGCAGAGTTCTTCACCAACAACAACGGCATTGGACTTTTCAATGATGTTAGGCAGCTTCCAGTTTGGAATAGCCATCGGGCATCCAGAGACCAGAATTCGCGGAGTTTTCTCAACAAAAACACCTTTTTTTTCTTTTATTCTTTCTTCCAATTCATCGCAAAGCACATTTACAGAATTTGTAAACCTTATTGGATCATCATAAAAATATATCTGATTAATTAATAAAGCATCCAGACCGGAAATAGGTGCAGGGTCAGCGCTTCTCAAATCTGAAAGGCGTTTCATCACTCTTCTTTTGTTATTAACGATTTCAATGGCTTTTTTCAGGTTCTCTGTTTGAATCTTATTTCCCGATAATTCTTCAAGCTTTGCAGCAAACCTTTTATATTCTGATCTTAACAATTCTCTACCCGCATTTGATTTCACCTGCGGTAAATCCATTACATAAAGATTGTTAACGATGTTCTTATATGATTCGTATGCTTTCTTTTTACCATCACAGGTATTTTCGCCAACAATCATATCGGAAGATTCAATATACGGACAAACTTTGGCTAATTTAAAACCAAATGCTGATTTGATAAGCGAGCAGGTATTCCTTGGGACAAACTGTTCAGCAGCATCAAAGCCCAGTTCAGCGCCAGCACAAAGTCCGACACAAATTCCATTTACAGCAAGCACTAATTCCTCTGGAACAAAAACACAAAACGTTCCTATCACTTTTCTACCCTCTGCTTTTGCATCCATAAGTTCTTTGATGCGAAAACCATGTATCTCACTTATGACAAAATCGAAATACTCCATGGATTTCGGACGGTTGACCTGGCTGAGATAAACATCCTGATAAGTTTTGCCGACTATTTCAAGCACGGCATCGTGGGTAGCAAGGTCTAATCCAAGGTCTGCCCACATTTTTTTGTAATCTGACATAAAAATAGTTTTTGGTTAATAAAAAGAAATGGATAATTAAATGTATCCCGCAAAAAATAATGTAAATACATTAAATTTTGTAGAAAAAAAGTTCTAATCAGTAAAAAAAATAAAGGAAAATATTTGCAAAGAAATATCAGGCAGTAACAAACAGTTGTTGTATGCTTGGGAGATAACCCAGTGAATTTAGATGTATATTTTTTATACAACATAATAATTTATTCCGGAAGATGTTTGAGCATCCTCGAAACTCAATTCATATTTTTACAATACTGAACATGATTTATTTAAATTTTTAAATAAAAATTTGGCACAAAAATACTTTAATATTTTAAAATTGAAAGCAATTTGAATTACGAGGGGTAAAAAAATGAATTTACTCAACCGGCATATCCAGTTTGCCACCTTGTTGTTTTTCCGAGTTTTTTTTCTGTAATTCCATTGTAAGCGCCGCAATACCGGAAAGGCCGCCCAGTTGCATAGAGTCAACAGCAGAGCTGGGCACAATAACAATAGTAGAATTCTGTTTTAATCCTTCATAAAGCATATTCATTGCTCTGAGATGTAAGGCTGTTGGATTATCTGCGTAAGTGCGGGCCGCTTCGCCAAATTTATCGGCCACTTGTTTTTCTGAATCTCCCAATATCACACGAGCCTGTCTTTCGCGCTCGGCCTGTGCCTGCATCGACATGGCATCTTCCAACGCTGAAGGTATCAGCACATCTTTCACCTCAACAGATATCACATTAACACCCCAGGGCTCCGTCCGATCGTCTATTATTTTCTGAAGCTCATGGCTGATTTTTTCACGGCCTTCGAGCATATCCGAAAGCATGGTCTTTCCGATGACATCTCTCAAAGCCGTTTGCGAAGCCCACGAAATAGCCGTTTGATATTCGGCAACATCGAGCGCTGCCTTTTTCGGATCAATTACTTTCCAAAATAATACGGCATCAACATCTACAGGCACCGTATCTTTTGTCAGGGTTTTTTCCGTTTTAAAATTTGTAGTAATCACACGGGTATCTATCCAGTATGCAACCGTATCAATAACAGGAATAATAAAAAACAAGCCGGGTCCCTTAAGGGAGCGAAATTTCCCAAGCCGCAAAACCACGACTTTCTCCCACTGATTGGCAATTTTTATTGATGATGTTACAATAATTGCTGGCAATAATGTGACAACAGAAACCCATACAGTAAAAGAATAGCCACTTTTGTCCGGATAATTTGCATAAATAATCCATAAGCCAATGGCAAGAATTATTACAAAAACAAGCGCAGCAAAATAGTTATTTTTTCTCATTTTTTATTTTCCCCTATTATATAATAAACACATTTTTTGAAAGTCAAATCATCAATTTTATTGTTGTCTGGAAACAAATATACGAAAAATAGTTGAAAAATTTAGAACAACTTCATTTTAGGTTTATTCTATTTTTGAGGTTCCAAAATTTAAGGAAGATTTTATTTCATTTTTAAACCTGTTTCATAATAATGGGTAAACTCTAAAAAATCCACTGTAGGTAACACTCAAACAAAATCCAGACATATATACCCAACTTAAATCAAAAAAATCAAAATAATTCTACCTTCTGATACACAAAACAATTAACATAACCACCATTAACAATTAATAAAACTTATGACAAATGATATTCCCGAAAAAAAACAATCCGTACTTTTAACAAATTATTTATAAATTTTTATTAAGGTTAATCAGCACTGGCACTTTGTCAATAAAGTAAATAATGAAATTTCAGACTAAATTGAGATTAGTCATAAAACGCAAATAATAAAGAAATAAAAATAATAGCAGGCATCAACATAAAACTTGTTATTTAAAAATAAAAAAAATGCTTTTTTGTTAATAAAATTCTCTTATTTTTGCACACTAAATTTAGCAGTTGATTAATAATTAACTTCATTAATATAATATATGGAAAACAAATTAACAATTACCATTGACGGTCATGCATGTTCAGCATCACCTGGTCAAACGGTATTGGATGTTGCCCGTGAAAACGGCATCTACATCCCTACACTGTGCTATCATGCACGCACAGGCAAGGCCGGAAAATGCAGAGCATGCCTTGTTGAAATTGAAGGTCTGCCGGCGCTGAAAGAAAGCTGTGGACTGGAAGTAAGAGACGGTATGGGAATAAAAACAAATACCGATAGAATTCTCGAAGTCAGGAAAATGATTGTTGAGTTGCATTTATCCAACTGCAAGCACAACTGTTATTCCTGCGAATCAAATGGTAATTGTGAACTTCAGGATATGGCCTATCATTGTGGTATCGAAGAGCCTCATTTTCCTGTGGATGTTCCCTCCATTCCCCTTGATGATTCATCCGAAGGTATAATCCGTGATGCTAATAAATGTATACAATGCGGCAGATGCATCAAAGCCTGTAATAACAATGTGATGAACGAGGTGCTTGACTTTGGCTGGCGTTCCGGAAATACCAGAGTTATCTGTGACGACGACAAACCCATGGGCGAATCCAGCTGCGTACAATGCGGCGAATGCGTCCAGGTATGCCCCGTGGGAGCATTGACATTTAAAAATGCCAAGGGCAAAGGTCCCTTCTGGACACTGGAAAAGAAAAAAACAGTATGTACTTACTGCGGAGTTGGTTGCTCCATAGATATGTATGTAAAAGATAATAAATGGGTATTCTCCTACGGCACCGAAGACAACTGGGAAAAACAGGTAAACAAAGGGATGCTCTGCGTGAAAGGACGTTTCGGGCTTGACTTTCTCAACCGTGAAGAACGTTTGACAACGCCTCTTATCAGGAAGAACGGCCAACTTGAACAAGCCTCATGGGAAGAAGCCCTTGATCTGGTTGCTACCAAATTTTCTTCTATTAAAAAAGAAAACGGGCCCGGATCTATAGGATTTTTCTCTTCTGCGAGGGCATCCAACGAAGAAAATTATGCATTTATGAAATTCGCGAGGGCAGTGGTAGGCACCAACAGTGTCGACCACTGTGCGCGACTGTGACACAGCTCTACGGTTGCGGGACTGGCAGCCACGTTAGGTTCAGGAGCAATGACAAACAGCCTGCAGGAAGCAGAAAAATCTGATGTCATTTTACTGACAGGTACAAACACCACCTGGAACCATCCGGTTTTTGGCGGAATGGTTAAAAGAGCTAAAAAAATAAAAGGCGTAAAACTGATCGTGTTCGACCCCAGAGAAACAGACCTGGCAAAATGCGCCGATATCCATCTCAAACAAAGACCCGGCTCTGATGTTGCCTACCTGATGGGAATGCAACATATCATCATCAAAAATAACTGGCACAACCAGGAGTTCATTAACGAACGCTGCGAAGGATGGGATGAATATGTTAAGAGCCTCGAGTTCTTTACACCTGAAAAAGTGGAAGAACTCAGCGATATTCCCAAAGAACAACTGTATGAAGCAGCCAAAATGTATGCTACTTCAGGAAGAGGAGCCTTATATTATGCTATGGGTATCACACAGCATACCCACGGAGTTGACAATGTAAAAGCCTGCTCGAATCTGCAAATGATACTTGGCAACTTTGGACTGGAAGGCACAGGCGTCAATCCATTACGCGGACAAAACAACGTACAGGGAGCCTGCGACATGGGTTGTCTGCCAAATGTTTTCACCGGATATCAACCGGTCACCAATGAAGATGCCCGTAAGAAATTTGCTGCAGCCTGGGGCGTAAAATTTGAAGACCTCGACGACAAAGTAGGACAAACGGTAACTACCATGGTAAATAATGCCGGAGACTCCATCAAAGCTTTGTACATCATGGGTGAAAATCCTTTGGTTTCGGATCCTAACCTGCACCATGCCAAAGAACAATTTGCAAAACTTGACTTCATGGTTGTGCAGGATATTTTCCTGACCGAAACAGCTCAAATAGCTGATGTGGTATTACCTGCCTGTGCTTTTGCAGAAAAAACAGGTACTTTCTCCAACACTGAACGACGTGTTCAACTAGGCAGAAAGGCATTGAATCCTCCACAGGGAGCAAAACTCGACTCCGAAATCATTGCCGAAATAGCGAAAAAAATGGGGTATGAAAATTTTGCCTCCTCAGCCGAAGAACTCTTTGAGGAAATGCGACAGCTTACTCCTTCTTATAAAGGAATGACCTTTGAAAGACTCGAAAAAGAATGTGGATTAAGGTGGCCATGCCCTACGGAAGAACATCCTGGCACCCCCATACTTCACATTGGAAAATTTTCGCGTGGAAAAGGATTACTGGTACCACTGGAATACAGGCCTCCTGCAGAAGAAACCAGTGCGGAATATCCTATCATTCTCACCACCGGACGCCTGTTGCAACATTATCATACCGGTTCTATGACCCGAAGGTCAAAAGTTTTGAGTAACCTGAAACCTTATGCCGAAGTTGAAATTAATGTTACCGACGCCGGAAAACTAAAGATCGATAATGGTGAAGTAGTAAAAGTATCATCAAAAAGAGGCTCTATTGAAATAAAAGCCAAAGTAACAACAAAGATCCCCAAAGGAATTGTTTTTATTCCTTTCCATTTTGTTGAATCTGCTGCAAATCAACTAACTAACGACGCTCTGGATCCTATTGCAAAAATACCGGAATACAAAGTGTGTGCCGTAAAAGTTGAAAAAATTGCTAAGTAATGTTGATATTAAATTAATTTACCATGAAAGAAGACATAAAAAATAAAATAGAGCAGCTGATGGCCAAGTATCCCAAAAAGGAATCTGCCCTGCTGCCTGCTTTGCGCCTTGTTCAACAATCATTTGACAACAACCTCACGCACGAGCTTGTAAATGAAGTAGCTGACCTCATTGGCGTATCACATTCAAAAGCTTATGGTGTAGCCACCTACTACTCGATGTTCAATATCGACCATGCAGTTGGAAAATATCATTTGCAGGTAGATACCAACATTCCTGCCACACTGATGGGCGGAGTAAAGATATTCAATTATCTCAGAGAGAAATTAGGAATCAATCATGGCCAAACCACTGCCGACGGATTGTTTACATTAAGCCATGTGGAGTGCCTGGCCTCTTGCGGAACTTGCCCTGTAATCCAGGTTAACGACAAGTATTATGAAATGATGACCTTCGAAAAAGTGGATATACTTATTGATTCACTTCGCAATGGCATCATGCCTGAACTTCCTGTGGTGTATAACTGGGAATCGAAATGCAATGTGCTGCTGAAAAATATGGGAGTTGAAAATTCAGTCAACATTGAAGTTTATAAAAAGAACGGAGGATACCAGGTTTTACCCAAGGCCTTAGCCATGACACCGGCACAAATAATAGACGAAGTGAGAAGTTCTCAATTGCGCGGACGTGGCGGTGCCGGATTCCCTACAGGTATCAAATGGAGTTTTATCCCAAAAAATAATACCAAGCCTGTATATCTTGTTTGTAACGCCGACGAAGGCGAACCGGGTACTTTTAAAGACAGGCAGATATTGGCCAACGACCCTCATCTGTTGATTGAAGGTATGGCAATTTCGGCCTATGCTCTGGGTTGTAAACTGGCTTTTATTTATATCAGGGGTGAATTCAGCTGGATAGCCGATATCCTCGAAAAAGCCATAGAAGAAGCCAAAGCCGACGGACAACTGAAAGATTTGGATATCATTGTTCATATGGGCGCAGGCACATACATCTGCGGCGAAGAAACCGCCCTGATAGAATCAATTGAAGGAAAACGCGGCCTTCCCAGGATGAAACCTCCCTTCCCCGCCGTAGAAGGCCTTTATGGATGCCCCACCATTGTGAACAATGTGGAAACGCTGGCCAGCGTGCCTTTTATCATAGATAAGGGCGCTGATGCCTTTAAAGCATTTGGCGGGCCGGGAGGTTATGGATTTAAACTATTCGGCGTTTCAGGAGCCGTCAACAAACCCGGTGTTTATGAATGCCCTATGGGAATATCCTTCAAGGAGCTTATCGAAATGGCCGGCGGGTATAGCAAAAAGGTTATAGGCGTTATTGTCGGAGGCCTGTCAGTGCCTATATTAACACCCGAAGAAATTGAAAGAAACGAAGGGCTTAAAATGGATTACGAATCATGCGCCGACTACAGAACCGCCCTCGGTTCAGGTGGTGTAATGGTTATCAGCGATGAATTTTCCATCCCCGATATTGCTGCACGAACTATTAAATTTTATAACCATGAATCATGCGGACAATGCACGCCATGCCGCATGGGTTCGGGAATGATCGTAAGGTTACTCGAAAAAATCGCTGCCGGCAACGGTGAAAAAGGCGATATCGAGAAAATTATCTGGTTCTGCGACAACATCAAGGGCAACACCTTGTGCCCAACCGGTGAAGCATATTCCACACCGGTAAAAACCATGCTTTTGAAATTCAGAAAAGAATTCGAACAATTAATAAAAAACTAATTATTAACAAAAAAAAGAAAGGATTAAATTTTTATGGCAAACAAACCAAGTGAAATTGTTCAGATGGCTATCAATACTGGACAGTACAAAGCAAAATTATCTTTTGACAATTATCTGGTCCGTGGCTTTATGGCCGGACTCCTTATTGCTGTAGGAGGCGCTTTGGCCACGGTATGTGCAACGGGAATTGGAATACCCGGCATCAAACAACTGGTTCTTGGATCGGTCTTCCCCGTAGGACTTATCGCTATTGTCCTTACCGGAATGTCACTTTTCACAGGCGATGCCATGCTGCTCCCTATTTCCGCTATGCACAAACAGATTACCTGGAAAAGGGTATTTTATGCATGGATAGTTGTGTATATTGCTAACTTTATTGGTTCACTTTTCTGGGCATACCTGATGTCAGTGGGCCCATTCAGCAAAGGTGGCAGCGCTGAACTGACTGCTTTTGGAGCTAACGCTATCGCCATCTCCGAAGCAAAAGTGAATGCTTATGTTGCCAATGGCGGAGCCGGCTGGTGGTCGGCCTTTATGAAGGGTATTGCTTGTAATCTGTTAGTAAATATGGCTATCCTGCTTGCAATTTCTTCAAAAAGCATGATTGGTAAATTCTTTGGAATATGGTTCCCGATCATGGCTTTCGTTGCTTCAGGATTTGAACATAGTGTGGCAAACATGTATTTTATTCCGGCCGGTATTTTCTTGGGTGCCGATGTTACCTGGGGCAATTTCCTATTATATAACCTGTTCCCGGTTACTATAGGCAACATTATCGGTGGATTTCTCTTCATCGGCGTTGTTTACTACCATTGCTTCAAGAAAGAACTTGATTGCAAATAATTTAGTTATTAAGCACGTTATCATACTATTTTACAATAATAAGAATCTTTGCAGTCTTAGGCTGCAAAGGTTCTTTTTTATTTAACTCCTGACACATAAACGAATGCTCAGCAGACCAGACTTTTTAATAATTGGTGCCTCAGGCAGAAATACGGGAAAAACAGAATTTGCCTGTAAACTAATAGCCAAATACACTAACAGCTATAATGTATACGGTATCAAGGTGACCACCATTGATAAAAATGAAGGCCGTTGCCCGAGAGGTTCAAAAAGTTGCGGGGTATGTGATTCCCTGGAGGGCGATTACGCCATCACTGAAGAAACCGATCCGACAAGCGGGAAAGACACTTCGCGTATGCTCCAGGCCGGGGCACAAAAAGTACTGTGGCTGAAAGTGGACAGCAGGCATATCGCCTCCGGAACCAAGGCCTTAAAAGAAATGATTCCGGAAAACACCATAGTGATATGCGAATCCAATTCACTGCGGACAGAGCTGGAACCCGGAATTTTTCTGGTAATCAGAAACAATAATGATAAAAGCATCAAAAGAAGTTGTGCTAATGTTATCAATTATGCTGATAAAGTAATTACCTTTGATAACATGTCATGGGATTTTTCACCCGACAGGATACTGATTAAGAATAATGAATGGATAATCAGAGAAAAAGCAACAGCCATTATTCTTGCAGGAGGTAAAAGCAGCCGTATGGAAGGCATAGATAAAAGCTTGCTGCCGGTAAACGGACAACCCATGATTTCTTACATTGCTTCGCAGTTGGACCAACATTTTGATGAAATTATCATCGGGGCAAACGATATTGAAAAATACACCTTCACAGGGTATAAAATAGTACCGGACATTGAAAAAGGCAAAGGCCCACTGATGGGAATTTTATCATGTGTGAAAGCATCACAGAATGATGTCAACTTCATTACTGCCTGCGACATTCCCACCATGAACATCAGGCTTATTAAAAACATGATTAACTTATCCATTGATAATGATATCGTTATGCCTGTTTCTGATGACAACAAACATGAACCTCTTTACGCTGTTTATAAGAAAAGTATCATAATACCTGCTGAAAACATATTAAAAAACGACGGCAAAAGAATCATCGAATTGCTTGGGCAGGTCAAATCAAAACTGATCGGTTTCAGCGACAGCAAATGGTATCAAAACCTTAATAATAAAGAAGATTACTTCAAATATATAAAAGAAAAAAACAATAATACATGTAGATTTGAAGATAAGGAATGATTAGGAATGATAAGGAATGTATAAATAAATAAATAAATAAATAAAACAGTTTGATTAAAGTAAAATCAGATATATTTGCAAAAATTTTTTTTTAAACAAAAACAATAAAAAAATGAAAAAATTACTACTTATTTTAATGCTTGCTTTTTTTATTATAAATGTGCAGGCTCAGGATGAAAAACCTAAATTCGGGATTAGCTTTTCCGGTTTCGTGAAAAATGATTTTTTCTGGGATTCCAGACAAAATACTTCTATCCGTGAAGGACATTTCCTGTTATTCCCTAATGCCATCAATCGTGATGCAACTGGTGATGACATCAATGCAAAGGCAAATTTCAACTTTCTTTCCATTCAGACACGCCTCACCGGAAAAATTACCGGCCCCGAAGCTTTTGGAGCAAAAACATCCGGAGTACTTGAAGCGGACTTTTTCGGAAATGAAAATGCTGCTTTTATTGATGCCAATGGCTTCCGCTTGCGTCATGCTTATGTTAAACTCAACTGGAAAACCTCTGAATTGTTATTCGGACAGTTCTGGCATCCTTTGTTCAATGCAAACAGTTTTCCCGCAGTGGTTTCTTTTAATACCGGCGCTCCTTTCCAGCCTTTTTCACGCAACCCGCAGATACGTTACACCCAAAAACTCGGTAACTTTAATATCATCGTTGCTGCTTGTTCTCAAAGAGACTTTGCCAGCCCGGGCGGATCGTCACTACCCTTGAGAAATAGTGCCATACCCGATGTCAGCGCACAAATTCAATACGGATTTAAAAATGATTCCACAAATACTGAATTTCAAATCGGTTTAGGCGGTGGTTACAAAATACTTTCTCCACGCCTTAACAGTGAAATTACAACTACGACAACACCCGAATCTTATACAATCGATACAAATACCTGGGTAATTACTCATACTCCTGCAGTTACCAAAACTACCAAATACAAGGTCAATGAAAAAGTAGGCGGATTTTATTCAATGTTATATGCCAAGTATAAATGCAAACCAATAACAGCCAAGATCTATGGCGTTTTTGGCCAGAATATTTTCGATCAGGTTATGTTGGGCGGCTATGTTATCAGCGGCGTCAACGATGCCGCTATTGATGAAAAAACATACAGCCCGCTGAACACATTATCTGCATGGGCAGAAATAATGACCAACGGAAAAAAAATGCAGTTTGGTCTGTTCGGAGGGTATACTCAGAATATGGGCTCATTTGATAGCATAGCTAATTATTCAAACACTACCCGTGGCGCCGATATCAAATGCATTTACCGCATAGCACCCAGAGCAGTTTTCATTTCAGGAAAGTTCCAATTCATGGCTGAACTGGAATGGACTAGCGTTTACTACGCCACAAAAGATGCATTAGGCAAATTAAACCGTGATGCAAAAGGTGTTATCACTAAATCTGCCGATGTCGGCAATCTGAGGGCTCTTTTTGCAGTACAGTATAATTTTTAAATTTTAATTGTCATACTTAAAAAAAGAGATGCCAAAAAAGCATCTCTTTTTTTTATTTCATAGTGCCTGTCAGGTTCATCGGGCATCATCAGGTACCACAGTTATGCTTTGAGCTGAATAAAATGGCCCCGGCAATGAGTCCGCTCATAGTATAAATGGCTTCATCAAGAGGTATGTAAAATTGCGAAGACCTTCCCAGCTAATCCTATTCAGAATTTGAGGTGAATATAACTGAATAATTTCTGGAACATCCACGAATCTATCTACAGAAATAACTAAATTTGCTGCGAAAATAAAGCCATGCCTTACAATTTTATCATCATAGCAACATCTATTGTCCTCATTGTGGCAATGGTGCTCATAATCCGTATGCTTGCCATTGCAAAAGGAAAAAAATCATGGATATTGATAGGCCTTGCGCTACTCTTTATGACAATAGCTTTATTGCTGGAACTCTATAATCTTTATTTTGAAAATAATAGTACAACTTTGCTTACCATTTATTTCATATTGGATTTTGTGGTTGCGGTACTACTGACTTCAGGAATAATAAAAATGGATAACCTGCTCAGAAAATTAAGAAAAGTTGAAAAAAGCCGTATAGAATCCGAAGACCGGTTTAAACTCCTTTTTGATAATACCGGCGACGAAATTTTTCTTGCAGATTTTGAGGGCAATTTCATTGAAATAAATAATGAGGCAATAAAAAAGCTTGGTTATACAAGAGAAGAACTCATGGAGAAAAATTTTGCAGATATAAAAACACCAAAATACATTCCCCTTGTCCAGAAAAATATTGAGATCATTTTGAAAAATGGCCAGCATGTATACGAAACCGAGCATGTAGCCAAGAATGGGAATGTTATTTTTTTGGAGATGAGCAGCCGCGTTATTGACTATTTAGGTGGAAAAGCAATACTGAGCATAGCAAGAGACAGAACTGAACGTAAGGAGATAGAGCGTAAAATCGCTGCTGCCATTATAGAAACTGAGGAACGGGAACGAAAGCGTTTCGCTGCTGACCTGCACGACGGAGTAGCTCCGATTCTTTCTACGGTCAAGCTTTATACCGATCTTCTGAAAAAAGGCAATTTTAATAAAATCAGCCCGGCCGAGACTATTCAAGCGGTTGATGAACTCATTGACAAAGCCATTGTGTCCACCCGGGAGATATCTAATAATATTATGCCGAGCATATTACAGGATTTTGGCCTTCCTGCTGCTGTCAAAGACTTTTGCAATTACATCAACAACACCAAGTCAATAAAAATCTCACTGGATACTTCACAATACAAGCTCACCGGGCCCCGGATCGAAGAAACAGTTTTGTTTCAGAGTATCAAGGAACTTGTAAACAATACCCTGAAACATTCACAGGCACAAAATATTGAGATATTTCTCGAAAGCCATGACAATCAGATAAATCTTTATTATAAAGATGATGGTATCGGTTTTGACGTGGATAAAAAAATGTTGCTGCCAACAGGCTTAGGCCTGAATAATATTGTAAACAAGGTAAAAAGCATCAACGGCTTATCTCTTATCAAAAGTAAAGAAGGTGAAGGGATGTCGGTTTTGGTAACACTGAATATTAAATAGTTTTTATGAAAATTATCCGATTGATCATAGCTGATGACCATGAGATTTTCCGCAAAGGGCTGCGGATCATTCTTAACGAACTGGACGAAGTAAAAGTAATTGGCGAAGCTCAGAACGGACACGAGCTTTTTGAGATTTTAAAAAACTACGAGGCAGACCTTGTACTGATGGATATTCGTATGCCGGTAATGGATGGTATTGAGGCCACAAAAAAAATCGTTGAAAGATACCCGAAGGTCAAAGTTATTGCACTTACCATGTTCGAAGAGATCAGTTATTTCAACCAGATGATCGAAGCCGGAGCTGATGGTTTCCTGTTAAAGAAAACCAATAAGGATGAACTACAGCGCGCCATAACACAAGTGATGCAGGGCGAAACATATTTTTCAGAAGAATTTATGAGCAACGTGAACCGTACTCAAAGGCCTGCTTCAAGGCTGGGATCAATAGAACTCACCGATCGCGAACAGGAAGTACTGGAACTTATTTGCAAGGGCATGTCAAATGCCGAGATCTCAAAATATCTCGGCGTCAGCGCCCGCACCGTTGACGGCCACCGCGCACACCTGCTGGAAAAAACAGGAGCCAAAAACTCACCACATTTGGTGATGTTCGCTATTAAAAACGGTCTAATAAAAGCTTAAAAAAGTTTTTTTTCTTCTTTCCCATTTCTGCAAAAAGCAATAATTTGTCGATAAAAAGGGTAATACCACCTCCGTAAAAATACCCGTTAAATTTTTTTATTCTTTTTTTTTATTTTTTTATTTTTTTTAAAATATTTACAATCAATACTTTAAAATGTTGTTGAAAAAATATTTTAAAGGTAAATTTTAATAAGCAAAAGCTGTATGCAGCACTGTACAAATCAATGCCGGCTTCATACAGGTATTTTTACCTGCTTTGCCTGATGAGGGTTTTACTCTTTTGCACCCCATGGTTCTGTAATAATTTTGTAGCGTAAAATAAAAACAAAATGAACAGGGTAATAATAGTTGATAATGATGCAAATTTCCGCAAAGGATTAAAAACTATCCTGCTCAACATCGGTGAAGTGGACGTAGTTGCTGAAGCATCGAACGGTGAAGAGTTCCTGAAACTTTTATCCGAAGTTACTGCTGATATCGTTTTTATGGATGTTAAAATGCCCTTGATTGATGGTATTGAAGCAACCAGAAAGGCAAAATTAATCTTTCCTGAACTCACCATCATTGGTTTTTCTTCCTATGAAACAGAAGATTATATAAATAATATGCTCAATGCCGGCGCCAATGGATACCTTTCAAAATCCGGCGATAACTATGATTTATTGACTCAAATAATAAATAATCACATTGCCGGTATAAGGCCACTAAAAAAATTGTTTAACAAATAAAAAACAAGTTATGGAAACCAAAAAAATTTTAATCGTTGACGATGATATTGATGTGATCACTATCATTGAAACTATCCTGAAAAAAGAGGGATACACTGTAATCTCAGCGAATGACAAAAAAGAAGGTATGAAAAAGATCAGGGAAGAAAAACCCGATCTGGCCATCCTTGATGTTATGATGACCACTCAGTACGAAGGGTTTGAACTGGCAAAGGAAATCATCGATGATCCTGAATTGCACAAAATACATGTGCTGATGCAGACGTCTATCGATATATTAACAACAACAAAACCTGATGTGCAGGCTATGGCGCGCGAATTCAGGAAGAACCCGGGGTTCAAAGACCTTCACGTCATTCTTGTAAAAGACATCACTACGGGCAAAGCTGGAATTGACTACCTGTCTGAAGACGGCAGATCCATATGGTTCCCGGTAGATGGTTTTATCAGAAAACCTGTCGATGCAAAAAAAGTTGTCCCGGAAATCATGAGAATACTCAGTGCTTAACAAGTGAATGTATAATGTAGCAACACCATATAATAGATATGAAAACAAAAATAGATGAAATACTAGAAAATTACGAAAACGGCGGCCGAGACACATTGATCCCGCTATTACAGGAAATTCAGGAGAAGAATGGTTTTTTGTCAGAAGAAGCTATTGTAAAAACCGGAAAAAAACTAAAAATTCCTACCAGCAAGATTTATGGAGTTGCTACATTTTATAATCAATTCCGCTTTGAACCTGTAGGAAAATACCATATTATGGTATGCCGCGGCACAGCATGTCATGTGCTGGGATCAGCTACCGTGCTGCAGGAACTGGAATCTATATTAAGAATTAAAGCCGGACAAACTACACGCGACGGACTTTTCAGCATTGAGGTAGTGGCTTGTATCGGCGCCTGCGGCCTTGCCCCGGTAATAAACATCAACGGCGAATTTTTCGCCAAGGTTACTACCGAGAAATTAAAAGAAATAATTGAATCATTCAGAGCCAAAGAACAAACGATATGAACAATTCAGTAAAAGAATACCTGGAAAATCTGGCTGCTTGCAAAGAAGCCGATATTAAAAATGTCTCTATTCAAAATAACAAAGAGAAAGCTACAATTTTTATTGGTGCCGGAACATGCGGCCTTGGCGCCGGCGCGGCAAAAACAAAAACAGCCATAGAAGAATACCTGAAAAATAATAAGATAGAAGCTGACATAGTGGAAGTAGGCTGTATAGGATTCTGTGCTGTTGAACCCATCATGGATGTTAGGCTGCCGGGCAAAAACAGGATTTCTTTCGGAAAAGTTACCTTTGAAAAGGTCAATGATATCCTCGGAAGTGTCACTGCCGGAACCATTATTTCGGAAAACCTTCTCGGACAGTTTATGAGCGATGAGCTTAAACCCTGGGCCGGAGTTAATGATATTAACCAGCACCCGTTTTTCGTAAAACAAAAACGTCTGGTACTGAAAAACTGCGGTATTATTAACCCCGTGAGTTTCGAAGAATATATTTCCCGTGGAGGCTATGCTGGCTTCATCAAGGCAGTAGCGACCCTGTCGCCCGAAGATGTCATCTCTACAATAGAAAAAAGTGGTCTTCGCGGACGCGGAGGTGGCGGATTCCCCACAGGAACCAAATGGAGATTGGCTTTCAAAACACAGTCTGATCAGAAATACATGATTTGTAATGCCGACGAAGGCGACCCCGGTGCATTTATGGATCGCGCCGTCATCGAAGGTGACCCCCACAGGCTACTTGAAGGCTTGGCCATAGGAGCGTATGCTATCGGCGCTACTGTTGCGTATATCTATATTCGTGCCGAATACCCGCTGGCCATTCAGCGCCTCAAGATAGCCATCAAACAGGCCGAAGAATATGGATTGCTCGGTCATAATATTATGAATACAGGATTTGACCTGAAAATAAAAATTAAAATGGGCGCCGGCGCCTTTGTGTGCGGCGAAGAAACAGCCCTGATGCACAGTATCGAAGGTTTCCGCGGAATGCCCAGCCCCCGCCCGCCATTTCCGGCCGAAAGCGGCTTGTTTGGCAAACCTAGTGTCATAAACAATGTGGAAACTTATGCCAACGTCTCAGAAATATTATTGAAAGGAGCCGAATGGTTTAGTTCAACAGGTACCGAAAAAAGTAAAGGCACCAAAGTATTTGCCCTGTCCGGGAATGTGAAAAATACCGGACTTGTAGAAATCCCAATGGGAACAACCGTGCGCCAGATAATCTTTGACATTGCCGGCGGTATTGCTTTCGATAAAAAATTTAAGGCCGTGCAAATTGGCGGCCCGTCAGGCGGTTGTATCACCGAAGAAAACCTCGACATCCAAATTGACTATCAAAATCTGATAGCAGCAGGCGCCATGATGGGCTCCGGCGGATTGGTGGTGATGGACGAAGATACCTGCATGGTGGATATTGCAAAATTCTTTATGGATTTTATACAACGTGAAAGCTGCGGAAAATGTATTCCTTGCCGTGAGGGAACTAAGCGGATGCTTGAAATTCTTCAGAGTATCACATCAAAACCTAAAGCCAATGACAACAGAGATGCCCTCGAACGTTTTCAGGGTGTTTTACAGCTCGAAAAACTGGCAAAAGTCATTAAAGAAACATCGCTCTGTGGTCTGGGACAAACGGCTCCGAATCCGGTGTTAAGCACCCTTCGTTTTTTTCGCCAGGAGTACGAAGCCCATGTTTTTGAAAGAGTCTGCCCTGCCGGAAAATGCACCGACCTGAGGAAATTCCGTATTTTAACAGATAAATGTACCGGCTGTACAGTATGTTCGAAAAAATGTCCCACCTCAGCAATTATTGGAACCCGTAAGGCTCCGCATTTTATCCAGGAAGATAAATGTATCGGCTGCGGCGCTTGCCACGAAGCATGTAAATTTGAAGCTATTGAAATGATTTAAAAATTAGGATATTATGAATCTGAATATTGAAATAAACGGAAAAAATTATAACGCGGAAAAAGGCGAAACTATTTTAACAGTGCTTAACCGCAATGGTATAAAAGTGCCTACACTATGCCATATGAAAAAATTCTTACCTTCAGGGGCCTGCCGTATGTGTGTGGTAGAACTTGAAGGCAGCGCGAAACTGGTAAGCTCCTGTTCTTACCCTGTCAGCGACGGGATGAAAATCAACACCCGCTCGCCCCGTGTGCTCGAAGCACGCAAAACCATTGTTGAACTGCTGCTGTCGAACCATCCCGACGATTGCCTCTATTGCGTGAGAAATGCCAACTGCGAACTGCAACACCTCGCAAAAGAATATCATGTGGTTGACCGCCGTATTCATGGCATGAAAAATAAACACAAAATGGATCATTCCAGCCTGAGCATCATCCGCGACCCGGCCAAATGTATTCTTTGCGGTCGTTGCGTAAGGGTGTGCGAAGAAGTAATGGGTGTGTCATGTATCGAATACATCAATCGTGGCAGCAAAACACTCATAGGTACTTCTATGGGTAAAGGCCTCAATACATCCAGCTGTGTCAATTGTGGGCAATGTATCATGGTATGTCCTACAGGGGCTCTTTCGGAAAGAAACCAAACATCGGAAGTTCAGGAAATTTTACACAAAAAAGAGAAAGTGGCTGTCATTCAATACGCGCCATCCATTTCAGTTTCACTGGCCGAGGAGTTTGGAATGAAACCGGGGCAGGACATAAACGGTATCCTGAATTCCGCACTTCGTAAGATGGGATTCGCCTATGTGTTTGATACCACCTTTGGAGCCGATCTTACCATTATGGAAGAATCTGCTGAACTGATTGACCGTATCGTGAAGGGTAAAACCATGCCTATGTTTACCAGTTGCTGCCCTGCCTGGGTGAAATATGCCGAAGAATTTGCGCCGGATTATTTAGATAATCTTTCAACCTGCAAATCGCCGCAGCAGATGACTGGTGCCATTATTAAGAGTTATTTTGCACAACAGGCTAAGATAGAACCCAAAGATATTGTCTCCGTGTCTATCATGCCCTGTACAGCCAAAAAATTCGAAGCACAGCGCGATACGATGGGCCGCGATGGAGTTAACGATGTGGACATTGTTATGACCACCCGTGAACTTATCGAGTTAATAAAACTTCACGGCATCGATATGCACAACATTGAACCGGAATTAACGGATTCACCGCTGGGTGTCCGTAGTTCGGCCGGTAAAATTTTCGGTGCTACCGGTGGAGTTATGGAAGCTGCTCTGAGAACGGCTTATAAACAACTCACCGGAAATGAACTGACAAATTTTAAAATAAATGCTGTCCGCGGACTTAAGGGTCATAAAGAAGCACGTATTAAAATTAATGATCTTGAGATAGGAGTGGCTGTAGTAAGCGGACTGGCAAATGCAGGAAAACTGATTGAAGAAATCAGGAATGGCAGAAAAGACCTCCATTTTATTGAAGTGATGACTTGCCCTGGTGGATGTATTGCAGGCGGAGGACAACGTATTGGAATAACCGAAGAAATTATTGAGGCACGCATGAAGTCTTTATATGAAATAGATGACAGGGAATCATTGAAAGTCTCGCATAAAAACCCGGAAATTGTTGAATTATACGCTAACTACCTGGGTGAGCCGCTGCAGCATAAAAGTCATGAACTTTTACATACGAAGTATTTCAAACGCGAAGTTCTTCTGTAATTTGAATAATTCACATTAATAAAAACAGGTCAATGGGAAATCTGATAAATAACGAACTGGTTTATACGGTAAAAGACCGCTGCAGGGTATGTTATACTTGCGTCAGAGAATGTCCCGTAAAAGCAATAAAAATCATCAACGGGCAGGCCGAAGTCATTTCTGCCCGTTGTATCGGCTGCGGAAATTGTTCAAAGGTCTGCAGCCAGAAAGCAAAAGTTTTTATTGATACCACAGCCCCTGTGTACGAATATCTGAACAACGGCCAGAAGACCGTAGCCCTGCTGGCGCCAAGTTTTGCAGCCGAATTTTCAGAAATCGGAGATTACAAAAAGCTCATCGGGATGCTACGAAAACTGGGTTTTGAATATGTCGTCGAAGTCGGTTTTGGCGCAGATATCGTCTCAAAAGAATATAAAAAATTAATAGACGATAAAAACTCAAAAAAAAGCATTTCTTCCGACTGTCCGGCAATAGCCTATTATGTGCGGCATTATCATCCGGATCTCATTGAATATCTTGCCCCGATAGTATCCCCAATGGTAGCCATGGTGCGTGTTATTAAGAAGAAGTATGGCGACGACCTTAAAACGGTGTTTATAGGCCCTTGTATCGCAAAAAAAGCAGAATCCAATGAGGTAGACCAGGTCATCACTTTCATCGAATTAAGGAAGATGCTTAGTAAGGCAGGCATAACACCGGATAAAGTGAGCCCCTCGGATTTCGATCCGCCTATAGCGGGAAAAGCTTCAATTTTCCCTGTTACCCGCGGAAAACTTCATTCCATCAACAAATCAGATGACATCTGTGATGAAAACATCATCGTAGCCTCCGGCAGGGTACACTTCAGGGAAGCTATCAAAGAATTTGACCAGGAACTTAACAAATCACAACATCTGGAGCTGCTATGCTGTGAGGGCTGTATCATGGGCCCGGGAATGACTATAAGTGGAAAGATGTTCAAAAAAACAACAGACATCCGCAATTATGTCAGAAAAAAACTGGAAAACCTGGATTATACATTATGGGCAAAAGAATATAACGAGGTGAAAAATCTGGATTTTTCCCAGAAATTCACTCCTGCCGACCGTCGTATCCCTGCTCCTTCGGAAGAAGCCGTTGCGGAAGCCCTTATAAAATTAGGCAAAACAAGCCCTCAGGATCATCTGAATTGCGGAGCCTGCGGTTATGACACATGCTTTGAACATGCCACTGCCATTGTGGAAGGGTATGCAGAAACGGAGATGTGCCTGCCCTACACCATCGAAAAACTGCATAATTCAGTTAAGGATCTAAACCTGTCAAATGAAAAGCTTGCCAACGCACAACAATCACTCAAACAATCTGAAAAACTTGCAAATATGGGCCAGCTGTCAGCAGGGATTGCCCACGAACTCAACAACCCTCTTGGAATAATTACAATGTACAGCAATATCCTGAAAGATGAGGCCCCCTCGGACAGTCCGATTCAAAAAGACCTGATCCTGATCGCTGAACAGGCCGACCGCTGTAAAAAGATCGTTGGCGGCTTGCTGAATTTTGCCCGCAAAAACCAGGTCAACCTCGTGGAAACCAATGTCGTTAACTTTACCCACCATAGCCTCGATTCCATTATTATTCCCGAAAACATTGCTGTGGAAGTACAATCCATGCTGACAAACCCATATGCTCAAATCGACACCGACCAATGGATGCAGGTAATGACCAACATTGAAAAAAATGCCATAGAAGCCATGCCTGATGGTGGAAAACTCACCATCACCCTGGCAGAATCAAACGGTGATGTTGAATTCAGTATCGCCGACACCGGTGTGGGAATTTCAAAAGAGAACCTGGATAAAATTTATACACCATTTTTCACTACCAAGCCTATCGGAAAAGGAACTGGTTTAGGATTACCGCTGATCTACGGCATCGTAAAAATGCACAACGGACAAATAAATCTTGAGACCAACACCGATACCTCAAAAGGACCTACAGGCACTTGTTTTAAAATTAAAATACCCCGACATAAATTATAAATTAAAGAATCATGGAAACCAAAGAAAAAAAAGTAGTTTTAATTGTTGATGACGACATTGATAGCTTAAGCCAATTAACCATGCACATGAAAAATTTGAATTTTGATGTGATTACCGGCGAAAACCAGAAAGAAGGAGAAGACCTCATCAATAAAATCAAACCCGACCTGGCCATTTTCGACCTGATGATGGACAACAAAGACAGCGGATTTATTCTCAGCTATAAGATAAAAAAGAAATATCCCGATGTCCCGGTTATCATTGCCACTGCTGTAACTGCTGAAACAGGAATGATGTTCGGTCTGAATACCGATGAAGAGCGAAAATGGATCAAAGCAGACTTGTATCTTGAAAAAGGTTTGCGCTTCGACCAACTCCAGGTCCAGATCAAAAATTTACTAAAACTGTAATAAAAATAAAATAATGGCAACGCTCAAGGTATTGATTGTAGACGATGAGGACGGCATCCGTTCAGGGATAGTCCGGATTTTGCAGAATTATTCTGTAGATTTTCCCTTTATTGAGGAAGCCTTCACTTTTGAAACAATAGAAGTCGGCACCGGTGAAAAAGCATTAGAATACTTGGATACTACACCTATCGATATCGTTCTACTCGACAATAAACTTCCCGGTATTCATGGCATCGAAGTGCTGGAGCATATTAATCAGAAAAACATTGATACCAATGTGATGATGATCACTTCGTATGCATCCCTTGATCTTGCCATCAAAGCCACCAATAACGGGGCTTACAACTTTGTCCCGAAACCTTTTACCCCTCAGGAGCTGAAGACAGCCATGGAAGGAATAACCAAACACCTTTACCTGCAGCGGATGACGAAAAAAATGAATGACGAAGGAAAACAGGTTCAGTTTCAGTTTTTATCTGTTTTGTCGCATGAACTCAAATCGCCTATCAATGCAGTGGAGGGGTATTTGCGCATTATGCAGGACAAGCAGGTCGGAAATAACCTCGATGACTATACCACGATGATAGACCGGTCTCTCGAACGCATCAAAGGAATGCGTTCCCTGATAATGGATATGCTGGACCTGACCAGGCTGGAGAACGGAAAGAAAAAAAGAGAAATCCTGAAAGTCGATCTTGTCCAGATGGCCAGAGTTGCCATAGACACCATGACGCCGATGGCCGTTCAGAAAAACATTAAAATCTACCTCGACACCGACGAACCCCATATTTATCTGAACGGGGATAATTCTGAAATTGAGATCATTTTCAACAACCTTATTTCAAATGCCGTTAAATACAACAAGGAAAACGGAACGGTAAACTGCACTATCAAATCGGAAGACAGCAAAATAATAATTTCTGTAAACGATACGGGCATAGGCATGAGCGAAGAAGATATTTCAAAGCTGTTTCAGGATTTTGTCCGTATCAAAAATGAAAAAACCAAAAGCATCAGCGGTAGCGGGCTCGGCCTCTCGATCATGAAAAAAACTGCCGAAGAATATTACCACGGGAAAATATCCGTTACCAGCAAGCCAGACATCGGAAGCACCTTTATTGTTGAAATTCCGAAAAACTGCTGATCACTAAAAGCCACCACACAGGCCATTTGTGCGCCCACTTAGGCTGGGGTTAGCCGAACTTATCAAAAAGAAAGGACACTCAATGAAATTCACACCTGAAAAATACAATATCCCTGATATCCCGATGCAGCCATTTATTGACGCTGAAGAAATCGACAGTTATATTAAAAATACGATTTCGACTCCTAAAGCAGTCAGGGCCATCATCGCAAAATCGCTTTCAAAAAAACGTTTAAACCTCGAAGAAACAGCGGTACTAATAAATACGACCGACCCCAAATTAATTGAAGAAATAAAAGAAGGCGCCCGGACACTGAAAAGAAATATATATGGCAACCGTATCGTACTGTTTGCACCCTTATATATTGGGAACAAATGCGAAAACAATTGTCTGTACTGCGGTTTCAGGGCCTCCAACAAAGATGCACAGCGGGTAACACTGAATGATGAGGAAATTGTAAAAGAAATTGAAACACTGGAAGACAATGGCCAAAAACGACTGATATTGGTTTATGGCGAACATGCCCAATATAATCCAGAATACATAGCCCATACGGTAAAAATTGCCTATTCAGTAAAAAAGAACCATGGCGAAATCAGACGCGTAAATATCAACGCGGCACCACTAGATATTGATGGATTCCGGATTATTAAAGAAGCAAACATTGGTACTTATCAGATTTTTCAGGAAACCTATCATCCCGAAGCTTACAAAACATACCATTTAAGAGGTAAAAAAGCCGATTACGGCTACCGGCTCACCTCGCTGGACCGTGCCCAGGAAGCCGGTATTGATGATGTCGGCATTGGCGCCCTGTTCGGATTATACGATTGGAGATTTGAAGTATTGGCGGTGGTAAGACATACCAACCACCTGGAAGCCTGTTATAATGTCGGTCCGCATACCATTTCTTTTCCCCGCATCAAGGACGCATCTATGCTGAAGTTAGGCGACAAATACTTTGTGAGTGACGAGGATTTTGCAAAGCTGATCGCGATTCTTCGCCTTGCTGTGCCATACACCGGAATGATATTAACTGCCCGTGAACCCGTCAGTGTCCGGAACGAGCTTTTGCAATTCGGGGTATCACAAATTGACGGGGGTACAAAACTCGAACTTGGCAGCTATGCAAAGGTGGAACAACACCAACAGGATCTGAATAAAGGCCAGTTCAGAATCAATGACGACAGAACACTGAGCGAAGTCATTAACGAACTGGTTGATCAGCAAATGCTGCCATCGTTCTGTACGGCCTGCTACCGCCTGGGAAGAACCGGCGAACATTTCATGGAGTTTTCGGTACCCGGATTTATCAAACGTTTTTGTACACCCAATGCCATCCTGACCTTTGCAGAATATATCGTGGATTATGCCAACGAAGCTACCGCAAAAAAAGGCTGGGCACTGATTGAAAAAGAACTTGCCGGCCTCAATGAAAATGCTGCAGAAGTAAGAAAAAGAGTTGAAGAAATAAAAAATGGAAAGAGGGATTTGTACTTTTAGTTGTGAGTTGTGAGTTGTGAGTTGTGAGTTGTGAGTTGTGAGTTGTGAGTTGGGAGTTGGGAGTTGGGAGTTGTGAGTTGGGAGTTGGGAGTTGGGAGTTGTTGATTAGAGATTAGAGATTAGAGATTAGAGATTAGAGATTAGAGATTAGAGATTAG
>CAZMPB010000019.1:0-3709 GCA_964567775.1 uncultured Bacteroidales bacterium | reverse complement strand
GAGATTAGAGATTAGAGATTAGAGATTAGAGATTAGAGATTAGAGATTAGAGATTAGAGATTGGATATTGGAGATTGGCTCTTCGACAGGCTCAGTGCCCGGGTGGAGATTGGGAGATTGGGAAATTAGAGATTGGGAGACGCGGCGGATTGATAATTGAGGGGTGATTATTGAAAATTGTAAATTGATAGTTTGTTAATTGAAAGTAATAACATGAGCAAGGGCAGAGATCAGAAACCACATATAGGTATCTTCGGGCGCAGAAACAACGGTAAAAGTTCGTTCATCAATGTGCTTGTGGGACAGGAAGTGGCCATCGTTTCAGAGCAAGCCGGAACGACAACGGATCCGGTTAGAAAATCAATAGAGATTTTTGGTATCGGCCCGGTGATCATGGTTGATACAGCAGGTATTGACGATACCGGTGAATTAGGTGACAAAAGGATCAAAAAGACATTACAGGTGCTTCCAACCATCGATTGCGCCATTCTTATCATCGCAAATAATCTATTCGGTACTTTTGAACTGAACCTGATCAGTGAATTTAAGAATCATGAGGTGCCCTATATCATTGTCCATAACAAGTCTGATTTGCAACCATTATCAGCAAATACAAGACAACAAATACAAGTTCACACAAATTCCGATCTTATCGACTTCAGTACACTTCGCCCGGCAAATATGGACGAGGTAATTGAAATACTGAAGAAAAACATTCCTGAAACAGCTTATGTCAACCACTCACTGATCGGTGACCTTATCAACGGAGGCGACTACGTGCTTCTGGTAACACCCATAGATTCTGAAGCTCCTGAAGGACGCATGATATTGCCAGAGCAAAAGACTATCCGCGATGTGCTCGACAACCATTGTATCTGTATTGTCCTTCGTGAAACCGAACTGAAACATTTTTTTGAAACAAGCAGTATCAGACCCAAAATCGTCATTACCGACAGCCAGGCATTCGGTATCGTAAAGGACATTGTCCCTGAAGATATTCCTCTGACAAGTTTTAGTATCGTATTCTCAAGATTGAAGGGTGATTTCGACAATTATATCAAAGGAGCAGAAAAAATATCCCGACTTAAGGACGGTGACAACGTCATGATCATGGAATCATGCACCCACCGCGTGAGTTGCGAAGACATCGGGCGGACAAAACTACCTGCCTGGCTGCAAAAATTTACCGGCAAAAAACTAAATTTCACTATAATTTCCGGAATGACCGATGTGCCGGAAAACCTAACTGATTATTCACTACTGATTCAATGCGGAGGCTGCATGTTCACCCGCAAACAAATACGGAACAGACTGAAACCATTCACAGATAATGAGGTTTCCATAACAAATTACGGAATGGCAATAGCCTATATGAACGGGATCTTTGAGCGTGCACTGCAGCCTTTTTTTTCAGAAAACAATCAAATAAACAAGCAAATATAACAAACATTCCTCAACGGCATACCGATATCCGAAAAAATGATGAAAGAGGTAATTAACAGCAATGCTGATTTTAAAAAGATAAAGCAACTATTATCTCTTAATGACAAAGAGGATATTAAAGATCTGTTTGCTGCAGCCCGCGAAACACGTGATACACAAATCGGGAATAAGGTTTATCTGCGGGGGTTGATAGAATATTCGAACCACTGCTCAAAAAATTGTTTTTACTGCGGCATCCGCGCAGGAAATAAAAATGCTTTCCGCTACGATGTTAATGATAATGAAGTTTTGGCAGCAGCAAAATTTGCCTGTAAGAACCGCTATGGCTCCATTGTACTCCAGTCGGGCGAAAGAAGCGATAAAAAATTCACTGCTCATATCTCGGAACTGATAAAAAAGATCCATGATGCCACAGACAACAGTTTACGGATCACATTATCATGCGGGGAGCAGTCAGAAGAAGTGTACCGCACATGGTACGAGCTGGGCGCACAACGATACCTGCTGCGCATCGAAGCGTCAAATCCGGAATTGTATAAAAAACTGCATCCTGGCAATAAAAATCACAGTTACGACCGCCGCCTGGAAGCATTGAAAACATTGATAAAAATCGGTTATCAGACCGGAACGGGCGTGATGATCGGACTTCCATTTCAAACCCTTGACGATCTTGCCAAGGATCTGATTTTCATTCGTGACTGCGGGGTAGTCATGATTGGCATGGGCCCATATATTGAACATGCTGAAACCCCTTTATTTAAATACCGCGACGAACTTCTTCCACCCGAAAAGAGAGTTGAACTGTCCCTGAAAATGATCTCTATACTACGTCTTTTGAGGCCTACAATAAATATCGCATCCACTACTGCCTTGCAAACGCTTGACACCATGGGCCGGGAAAAAGGGCTGCATGCGGGAGCCAACGTGATCATGCCCAACATCACTCCGCTCAAATACAAAAAGAATTATGACCTGTACGAAGGAAAACCCTGCCTCAATGATGAACCCGATGACTGTAGCTCCGGCATAGAAAAAATCATAAAAATGGCCGGATGTGAAGTGGCTTATGGCGAGTGGGGCGATTCAAAAGCATACCATAGAGCAGGCATCTGAGAATATTTTTCCGAAAAAAAATGATTATACCAATTAATTTCATATCTTGGGTATAAAGGTTTTATAGTTCATCGAACTTCTCACCATTCCAATACAAAAAAGAAACTATATGAAAAAACCTGCTTTTTATCGGTATCATCTTTTTATTTTTTTATCACTGTTGTCCGGATAAAATAAACAGAAAACGTGAAATGCATGATATATCTCGTCCCTACGGGACTTATAGTTTCGGGGGTTCTTTTTTGTTCTACCAATATTCAGTTCCTCTGGAACTGTCCCCTTAGGGACAAAATATTGGTAGAGAGATCGATAAAAGAAAGAAAAAGTCCCGTCAGGGACGATATGTCTTTTTAACCGGACAATAATATTTTTTTATATATATTTTACGAAAGTTTTTGTAAATTTGGTTTCTAATTATAAAAATCAACCTTATGAAATGGTCAGGCAGAAGACAAAGCGACAATGTAGAAGATCGCAGAAGTATCGGTGGTAAAGGTATCGCCGGAATCGGTGGTATCGGGGCAATTGTTATTGCTGTTATCGCATTTTTTATTACCAAAGACCCGTCGCAACTGATAAATACCATGCAACAAAACTCCACGAATCAGACAGAACAACTTGATCCGGCAACTCAGGCCAAACAGGATTCTCTGGCCAAGTTCATCGGAGTAGTTCTTGCTGATACCGAAGATGTTTGGAATAAACTTTTTAAATCAATGGGAAAAACTTACCAGGAACCCAAATTGGTCATGTTTACCGGCTCGGTGCAATCAGCGTGTGGTAATGCACAAGCCTCTGTCGGCCCGTTTTATTGTTCCGGAGACGCCAAGGTTTATCTCGATCTGGGCTTTCTTGAAGAACTTCAGGCTAGACTCGGCGCACAGGGCGATTTTGCCCAGGCATACATCATTGCTCATGAAGTCGGGCATCACGTACAGAATTTATTAGGCGATCTTGAGCAGGTTCATTCACAACGCGGCCAAATCAGCGAAGAGGCTTATAACGAACTGTCTGTCCGCTGTGAGTTACAAGCAGATTTTTATGCTGGGGTATGGGCCTATCATGCTCAAAAAATGAAATCAATACTGGAAGCCGGCGATGTGGACGAAGCCATGAATGCCGCCGCCGCTGTAGGTGATGACAAGATACAAAA
>CAZMPB010000018.1:0-35662 GCA_964567775.1 uncultured Bacteroidales bacterium | reverse complement strand
ACTGTTTCTACGGTGGGACCCTGTCCCTGTTCTGCGTAAGGCGATGCGTAAGACCGTACCGATTCGCCCATTTTACATCCCGATTCAGAATCTTTTTTTGTGGATGTAAAGGAATTGGTAACGGTATTCATTGTTATTTGCTCTGGATAGTCCTGTCCGCCATTCGTATAGGCAGGTACGGTCACTGTCTGCAGGCAACTGCATGTGTAAGTTTTTTTGCATGAAACCATCAGCAGCAAGCCTGCAATAATTGCCAGGTGTATTAAAATAAATTTTTGTCTGTTCATTTTATTAATGTTTGATAGGATTGTTTCAATTGTTCGGCTCTCTTTTGTCTACTTATCCGGTCTAAAATTACTTGTTTTTTGCACAATCAAGATAAAATTCGTATATTCGTATTGATTTTCTGAAATTTTCAGGATGAAAAAAATAATATTTCTTCTTTTTGCAATAATCCTAAGCGTAATTTCAGGTATTAAAGCCCAGGTGCTTATTAATGAATATTCCTGTGCCAACGTCACTTCGTTTATGGACAATTTCGGCGAATATGAAGACTGGATAGAAATTTACAACCCCATGGCCATCACTGTAAGCCTGGATGGATGGTACCTGAGTGATAAAAAAACAAACCCTACGAAATGGAAGATTACCTCGGCCACCATCCCCTCACATGGGTTTTTGCGGATATGGGCCTCAGGAAGGGATATAAAAACAGGAACACTACATACAAGTTTTAAACTGACCCAATGCCAGCCCGAAGCGATCGTTATTGCGGATGCCTCGGGGGATATTGTAGATTCCATCACCCTTAAACCCACGCTGGAAGGACATTCACGAGGAAGAACCACCAATGGCGTAGCAACATGGAGCGTGTTCCTGACGCCTACCCCCAACGCGAGCAATACCAACCCGTATGCCGAATATGCAACGCGTCCTGTTATGAGCGTGGCTGCCGGTTTTTATTCTGCGGCACAAAATGTCACTATTACCTCGCCCGACCCCAGCGTAACTATCCGGTACACCACCAATGGGAGTACTCCCACAGCAGCATCAGCGGTATATTCAAGCCCGATAAGTATAACAACCACCACCGTATTGCGTGCCAAAGCATTCAGTTTAAACCCCAATGTCCCAGCCAGTTTTGTTGAGAGCAACACTTATTTCATCAACAGTCCTCATACTGTGGAGGTCGTTTCGATATTTGGAGATGCGGTGATGGCATTAATGACCGGGACACAAAGCAGCCCATATACCGGCCTTGAATATTTTGACCATAACGGACAATTTGTTACCGAAAGTTATGGGAACTCCAATAAGCATGGCAATGACTCCTGGGCTTATGCCCAGCGCGGTATTGATTTTGTGAGCCACGACCAGTATGGCTATAATTATGCGCTGTTGGGGCAGTTATTCAATTCGAAGCCGCGCACCGAGTTTCAGCATATCATATTTAAAGCCGCGGCTAACGATAATTATCCATTTTCAACCACAGGGTCTGCCCATATACGAGACGCTTACGTACAAACCCTGTCGCAAAAAGCACATCTTCATATGGACGAAAGAACATGGGCGCCTTGTGTTTTGTATGTGAACGGACAATACTGGGGCGTTTACGATACCCGCGAAAAAGTGGACGATGCCGATTTTATGGAATATTACCATGATACCGATCAGGACTCCCTGCAAATGTTAAAAACATGGGGAAGTACCTGGAGCGAATACGGCGGAACACAGGCGCAAACCGACTGGAACAACTTGCGGAATTTTATCACATCCAATAATATGGCTGTTCCGGCTAACTATGCTTATGCAGACAGTTTATACAGCATAAAAAGCCTTGCCGATTATGTGATATTAAACTCGTTTGCCGTATGTTCCGACTGGCTGAACTGGAACACGATATGGTGGCGGGGACTTAATGTGGGTGCCGATAAAAAGAAATGGCGCTACTGCCTTTGGGACGAAGATGCCACATTTGACCATTATATCAATTATACCGGAATACCGAACACAAATCCTGATGCAGACCCCTGTGACCCCAATTCATTAAGCAACCCGGGCGGCCAGGGTCATATCCCTGTTCTAAATGCCCTATTACAAAATCCTGATTTTTACCAGTACTATATCATGCGCTATTTTGACCTGCTGAACGGACCAATGAAATGCAACCGCATGATTGCATTACTTGACAGTATGATTACGGTCATCCAGCCTGAAATGCAGCAGCAAATAAACCGCTGGGGCGGAACATATAACGAATGGTGGGCGAATTACCAAACCCTCAGAACATTTATTCAGACCCGCTGCAACCTTGTTGTTCAGCAGTTTGAAGGCTGTTGGCCCGTTACAGGACCTTTTCCTCTGGTGGTAGATATATCGCCTCCCGGATCGGGAATCATTAATTTAAATTCGCTGACTCTTACTAGCTTTATATGGTCCGGCCAGTACCCCGGTAATATGACAATCTTATTGAAAGCGATTCCTGGCTCAAATTATTGTTTTGATCACTGGGAGTTTCAGCACCATACCCCAACGCCCGGCATTAACGATACTTCTGTTTCTTTTCTGTTCACGATGGCCGACACCATTGTGGCTCATTTTGCCCTTAGTTCAGCGCCAACGGCCACGGCGACGCCTGCAACAATTTGTATTGGCGACTCCTCGCTGTTGCAGGTTAGTTCGGGAAGTTCATTTTTATGGAGCCCCTCCACCGGCTTAAGCTGTACCACCTGTGCCAGCCCTGTGGCCTCACCTGCTGCTACTACCACCTATACGGTAAGCGTTTCGGGAGCGTGTGGCAGCGGCACAGCCTCGGTTACTGTTACCGTTGAGCAATTCGGGGTGTCAAACCCTTCGATATCCTCCACATATAACACATTGTGCCCTGGCGATACCACGCTGCTGACTTGCAGCAACGCCAATACATATTCCTGGAGTCCTGCAACCGGCTTAAGTTGTACCGATTGCCAAAGCCCGGTAGCAGTGCCGACCGGCACTACGACATATACGGTGGCTGTTACCGGTGATTGCAGTTATGGCTCAGCCAGCATTACTGTCACTATCGCTTCGCCGCCCGATCTTACGCTAAGCGGTGATGCTACGATATGCCCGGGGAGCAGCGTTCAGCTTACGGCTTCCGGCGGCATCACCTACACATGGTCACCTTCAGACGGGCTGAGCTGTGTCAATTGTTCCAATCCTGTGGCATCACCGGGAATAACAACCACATACTCTATTGTTGCATCAAACGGTCCCGGCGCCGGGTGTCAGGATTCCGACCTTCTTACAGTTAATGTTACAGGTGTCTGCCCCGATCTGTACATCCCCACCGGTTTCTCTCCGAACGGGGATAATAACAACGATATGTATCTGATCTTCGGCGATCTGCAGGCCATTGATCTGGTCATTTATGACAGGTGGGCTTATGTGGTATTTAAAAGCAAGGAACAGTCGGTAGGATGGGACGGTAAATATACTTATAACGGAAAGGACGCGCCAACAGGGATTTACGCATACAAACTATCAGTGACTGACCGTGAAGGGATTGTAACGCTATATAAGGGAAATATAACGCTGGTAAGATGACGAAATTTTGAAATTCTGATCAGTATATATGATATTTGAAATAAAAAGAAATTAATTTAATAAAAAAGTAAAGATCAATTTGTTCTGAAAAAAAATTGCATCATATTGTGTCTGTTATTTGTTGCTTTTGGTCTGAAAGCACAGGACATACATTTTTCTCAGATCAACCAGACGCCCTTGTTGTTAAACCCTGCAGCAACAGGAGCTTACGATGGCTTTTACCGTGGAATCATCAATTTTAAGAACCAGTGGGTTGCTATGGGCAAGCCGTATCGCACCCTTATGGGTTCCTATGATATGCCGATCTTTATAAATAAAGGGAATAAAAATGCGGCATATTTAGGGGTAGGCGCTTTTTTGTTTTCCGACAAGGCCGGCGATTCTCATTTAAGTACGACCCAGTTCAATGCGGCTGTTTCCTGTATTGTTCCCGTCGGTGATTTTCAAAAATTGTCGGCAGGCATTGAAGGTGGATGTACTTACAACAGCATCGATATTTCCGGCATACAGTGGCCGAATCAGTACAACGGGCAAAGTTATGATACGAACCTTCCATCCAATGAACCGGGGAAAACAGGTTCTTATTTTAGTTATGATCTTGCTGCAGGAGTACAGTATCACTGGCAAAAACCATTAAGGTCCTTCCATGGGAGAGAAATAGCATCCTTTACTTTTGGTGCGGCCTTATTTCATGCCACCAGGCCCAAACAGCATTTTTTCAATCTCACCGATGAACGGCAGTATCCGAGAATTGTCTTTCATACTGCCATGAGATATGATTTTAAAGATACACGGGTCGGAATTATTCCTTCCTTCCTTTTTATGTCACAAGGGGCGAGTAATGAATTTGACGCTGGGATTCTTGTGCGAATTCAAACCAATAGCGTGACAAATTTCACAGGATATAATACAGAATCAGCCTTTTATGCCGGCGTACATTACAGATATAAAGACGCCATCATCCCCCAGATATTTTTCGAAATTCATGATTTTGGCATCGGACTTTCGTATGATATCAATATTTCATCTTTTTCCCGCGCCACAAATTTAAAAGGCGGACTCGAAATATCAGTCACGTATGCAAATATGAGAGGTGCGCTTTACAAAAACAGGAGGTAGCATGCAATATCCGGATGCCGGCATGAAATAATCCTGAAGAAATGTTTCTGAAAAAGAAATTATTTCAAATCAAAATTCAAAAGTGAAGTACTTTTACGGAAAAAAGTGATACGAACGAATTATCATACCCATACACATTTTTGCGATGGCAGTTCAGAGCCGGAGAAATATGTTCAGGAAGCCATCAGCAAGGGTTTTACCGCGTTGGGGTTCAGCGCCCATGCGCCATTACCCATTGAAACAAGCTGGAATATGGCGCAGGTCGATATAGATCGTTATTGTTCTGAAATTCTGCTTTTGCGTGAAAAATATAAAGAACATATTGAGATTTTTCTTTCATTGGAAATTGATTACGTTCCGGAGATGTCGGAAGACTTTGTTTTTTTGAAGAATAAATATCATCTTCATTATACTCTTGGCGCTGTTCATCTTGTTAAAAATCCCAATAATAATACAGGATTCTGGTTTATTGACGGACCGGTAAGCAATTACGATACCGGGCTGATAAAGATATTTAATAACGATATACATCTCGCGGTGGAAACGTTCTTCAAACAACTGAATGAGATGGTAATAACACAGAAGCCGGATATTATCGCGCATTTCGATAAAATAAAAATGAATAACCGGCAGCGCTATTTCAAAGAAAATGAAAAATGGTATCTGGACCTTTTACAGAAAACAATAGAAATAATTGCAAAGAGCGATTGCATTGTTGAAGTAAACACACGCGGTATCTATACCGGGAAATGTGAATCATTATATCCCGGAGAGGCGGTTTTAAAGCAATTTTTCGAAATGAATATTCCTGTTACCATCAGTTCCGATGCACATAAACCTGCCGACATCAATTCATATTTTTCAGAAACTAAAAAAATATTGAAAGACATCGGCTATCAGAGTATCCGGGTACTACAGGATGGCCGGTGGACAGATTGGGAAATATAGAACCGCGCCAGTCTGCTGATAATACCAGGTTACATTCAAAGAGGAAATATTCCGATATTGAATGTTAAAGCAATAAGAGTTTCTCCATTAAAAATTTCTCGTATAATATTCCTTAATACAAATTGCAAAACCTTAGAAATAAGTGTTAATGATATTGCTATTCACGATATTTTTTTGTAATATTGTAATACCATTTTTGTTTATTTTTTAGGCAGACTAAAAAATAAATTACAATGGTAAATGCCGATGCAACATGAAAATAGTGCAATGAGGTGAAACCGAGATTGGACTATATTGAATGTGCAATCGGTATAATAAAATTAATAACCAGTAACCAGCCTCTCCTTAAAATCAAATTCTTATGAAAACAAAATCTGATATCACAAAAGGGTTTATCTCAAAGCAGTTACAAACTGTTTTCGTCGCAACACTAATGTTGCTGGCATTATCCGGATATTCTCAACAGGGCGTATCTGTTAATACTACCGGCACACCTGCTGATACCTCCGCCATGCTGGATGTGAGCAGCGCATCAAAAGGGCTTCTGATTCCACGGGTTTCATTAATTTCAATAAATGATGTTACCACCATCCCAAGCCCTGCCGTTTCCTTGCTGGTATATAATACAAATGCGTCAATGACAGGCGGAGGAACAGGCTTCTGGTATTTTAACGGAACGATCTGGGTACAAGCATTAGGCCCTCAAGGTATTCAGGGCCCCACTGGAGCAACCGGTGCGACAGGCGCTAATGGAGCCACCGGCACACAAGGCATACAAGGTATACAAGGAGCCACGGGTGTCCAGGGCATTCAAGGAGTTACCGGATCACAAGGCCTTCAAGGTCTCGCAGGGCCGACAGGCGCACAAGGAATACAGGGAGAGACAGGACCTACAGGGGTACAAGGATTACAGGGAATACAGGGAGCGACTGGCCCGATAGGTCCTACCGGTGCTGACGGGGCTTTGAATGCATGGTCTTTACTGGGAAATTCAGGAACCACAGCCGGAACTAATTTTATAGGCACGACGGATGCCCAGGATCTTGCTATGAAAACAAATGATATTGAAAAAGTAAGAATTGCTGCTGGCGGCAATGTCGGCATCGGGACAACCAGCCCTGCTCAAAAGCTCGACGTTCAGGACGGAAATGTCAATACATCAGGAAACTTTATGACAGGCGGGACAGCGCGTCTGGATGCAACAGGCAACCTGATCAATATTGGCAACATCACTGCCACAGGGGCTTCGACATATACGACAGGCGCCGGCTCCCTGCTTGCGTTGCAAGGGGGCAACAGCACCACAGGAATGGGGGGGGCGATAACATTGACTGCCGGCACCAGTACGACGAATACGGCGGGCGCTAATGTGTCGCTTTATGGCGGGCCGGGCGGATATAACGGAACCGGAGGCTCGGTAACGATGAACGGAGGAACAGGTGGACAAAGCGGAGGTAGCGGCGCTTACATAACAATTAATGGAGGCGGCCCGAATTATGGGCCGGGGGGGAACCTCGTTCTGAGCGGAGGACTTCAAGGTCCGGGCAACTGGTGGGATCCTGGTCGTAATGGCTCTGTCATTATGGCGATCAACGGCACAGAATACATGCGTGTCGATGGCTATAGGGACGGATACCAGGGATATGTGGGTATTGGAACATCAGTTCCCGCAGCGAAACTGGATATAATCGGTAATATAAAGATAACCGATGGCACTCAGGGGGCAAACAAAGTGCTTACCTCTGATGCGAATGGCCTGGCGACGTGGCAAACGGCAAGTATGGCAGGATGGTCGTTGCTTGGAAATTCAGGAACCACAGCCGGCACAAATTTTTTAGGCACGACGGATGCCGTAGATTTAGTAATAAAAACAAATAACAACGAAAAAATGAGAATTGTCTCCAATGGTAATGTTGGCATCGGAACCTCTTCTCCCACTTCAAAACTTGAATTATCAGGCGGGCTGAAAGTTACTGGAGGTCAGAATACTGATAAGATTATTACTCTTACCGGTGGCAACAATTCAGCTACAGGATTGGGCGGCGATATCAACATAACCGGAGGCCCGGGATATAATATGAGGGGCGGAAATATTAATATTGCCGCAGGATATACCTCAAGCTGGTCAGGAGCAGGAACCTCAACAGATGTTTTTATCAAAGGAGGTATTATGGAAAGCACCACTAGCTATGCGGCGATACAGGTCGGAGGCGGTAAAGCCGCTGTTGGCGGAACACAGGAAACGGCAGGAGGTGATCTTACTTTGTTGGGAGGAAATGCAAACCTCGGAAATCGAAATGGAGGAAAAATAATACTTATTCCCGGAACGGCGTCAGGAAGTGGTACGCCGGGCAATGTAGGTGTTGGTACAACAAGTCCTGGCCAAAAACTGGATGTTCAGGGAGGAAATATCAATACTTCGGGAAGCCTCATGACAGGTAGTACGGCACGTGCAGATGCAACGGGAAATCTTATCAATATTGGCAACATCACTGCTACAGGGGCGACAACATATGCCTCAGGAGCAGGAACAGCACTTACACTTCAGGGAGGTAACAGCGGCAGCGCTATGGGTGGTGCGGTAACAATCGCCGCAGGTACCAGCGGCAATAATATAGCGGGTGCAAACGTGTCGGTAAATGGCGGCCCCGGTGGATACAATGGAACCGGTGGTGCAGTGTCACTGACAGGAGGAACAGGCGGGCAGAGTGGTGGCAGTGGTGCTTATATAACGATTAACGGCGGAGGCCCGAACTACGGACCCGGAGGAACTCTCATCCTGAGTAGCGGTCTCGAATCTCCCGGCAATTACTGGGACCCGGATCACAATGGCGCGGTTATTCTGGCAATCAATGGTATAGAATATATGCGTGTTGATGGCGACAGGACCGGTTACCAGGGATACGTAGGTATCGGCACAACAACCCCCGCATATAAACTGGATGTCAACGGTGATATTAATTTCACCGGCAATCTTTATAAAAGTGGACTACTTTATTCCTTCGATGGTTCAGAAACCAAAGTAAATGCGGGAACAAATATTAATGTCACAGGAACTGGAACCACAACTGACCCTTATGTAATTAGCAGTGGGGGCGCCTTTCATTATATCGGCGAAAGCTATGGCGGAGGCATTGTCTTTTATGTGTATGAAAACGGACAACATGGCCTTATTGCCGCAACATCCGACCAAAGTACAGGAATAATGTATGGATATAATGCTTTATTTACTATGGCCTATGCCGATGGATTATATGCCGGCAGATCGAACACCAACTTAGTTATTGCCGGCCAGAGTATTGACAACGGAACTTCTTATGCAGCAAGGGTTTGCAATGAATATATGGCAACAATGGGCGGGGTCACTTACGGCGATTGGTATCTTCCCTCAAAATACGAACTGAATTTATTGTACCAGCAGCGCGTAATCGTAGGGGGATTTTCGGGTGGCAATTATTGGACTTCCAACGAATTCTCTACTAATGTTCAGGCAGCATGGTATCAAAACTTTTCCACAGGTAATCAGAATATAGATAATAAAGTCGTTGCAGCGTATGTTCGTGCCATCAGGGCATTTTAATGACTTTTTGAAGTTTCACTTATGATGCTCCAGTCTTGCTTATGTAAACATTTCACTGGACAAGGAAGGAAAAACTCCGCCACTTGTGGTGGAAAAATAAAATTACAATTTGACACCCTGCTACAGAACTACTGGGTAATAAAGGCATTTAAATAATTAAAATTGTTTTTCTTCCTCAAAATGTAATATATTTGCTATAACAAACAAAATAACTTATGAAAACAAAATATAAAGTCACAAAAGTTTTTAAACAAAAGCTTTTGCAATTGAATTTAGTTGCATTATTTCTGTCGTTATCATTATACGGGTATTCACAGCAAGGAGTATCGGTCAATACGTCCGGTGCACCTGCTGATACCTCCGCCATGCTAGATGTGAGCAGCGCATCAAAAGGGCTTCTGATTCCACGGGTTTCACTAACTTCAATCAATGATGTGACCACGATACTAAGCCCTGCCGTTTCATTGCTGGTTTATAATACCAATGCCGCCATGATCGGTGGGACTGTCGGCTTTTGGTATTTTAACGGAACTATTTGGGTGCAGGCTTTAGGTCCTCAGGGCGCTGTGGGAGCTACCGGGCTTCAGGGTTTGCAAGGTATACAGGGTGTTCAGGGGCCTGCAGGAGCTACCGGTGCGACAGGCGCAAATGGAGCCACCGGCGCACAAGGCATTCAAGGCGAATTAGGCCCAACAGGAGCACAAGGAATACAGGGAGAGACAGGGCCCACAGGGGCGCAAGGATTACAAGGAATACAGGGAGCGACAGGTCCCATCGGACTACAAGGTTCACAGGGCGTACAGGGCGAGACAGGCCCGATAGGCCCTACCGGAGCTGACGGGGCTTTGAATGCATGGTCTTTATTGGGAAATTCGGGTACCTCAGACATAACAAATTTTATTGGCACAACCGACGCTAACGACTTTGTAATAAAGACAAAAAACATTGAAAGAGGAAGAATAGACACCTCCGGATATTTTGGAATTGGCACAACAACACCTACCCACGCACTGGATGTGAATGGAACGGGAAACTTCAGTACATCGGTTCAAAGTAACCTGATAAATCCGCTGGCTGGTGAGGGTAACAGCTTATCTATTGTTGCCAATGACAATCCTAACGGTGACGGAGGTTCCATAATGGTTACTGCCGGTACCGGACAGGCTCAGGGAGGGCATCCGGGTGGAGACATTATACTTCGGTCAGGGAGTCTGATGTCTGAAGGATATGCGACACCTATTAGTTCCACGATCACCCTTACAGGAAATCAAACATCCCAGGGTGGACCTGGTGGCAACATCAACATACAGGGCGGGGCAGGCACATACAATCGTCCGGGGGGCAGCGTCTGGATGGTGGCCGGTAGTGGAAATCCTACTTATGCAAACGGCGCAGGAGGTAATGTCTATGTAACAGCAGGCAATGGATCAGGTTCGAACCCAAGCGGTAATACAATCATTAGCGCCGGCTCTGGTGGCACAGGTAATGGCTACATCGGATTCCAGTTAGGAAGCCTTGAAAAAATGCGTGTAGCAGCCTCCGGCAATGTCGGTATCGGGACGACCGTTCCCCTGGGCCTTCTTCATGTGAGCAGCAGCGGCAATACATTGCTGAAAGTCGGAAAACATGCCTTACTGTCCGGATTAGCCAATAATACATCTCTCGATACGGCTGGTTCGGTAACGATAGCTGGTGGCAGCGATGTTGCCGGAATTGGGAAAGGAGCCGGATCGGTTAACTTGACCGCCGGGGCCTGGGGAGGGACTGACCGGGCGCGTATTCTTATTAACGGTATAGGAATAGGGGGCACCGGCGGAGGTATCCTAATATCCGGGGGGTTCAATACTGCCGGATCTATTTCGGTTGGACGCCGCATTTATAACGGGTCTCCGGCCGGAGGCGTCGTGATTTCAGGAGGTGAGGGCGGCTCGAACGGAAACGGAGGGTCGGTTACCCTGGCCGCAGGTACAGGAACAGGAGACGTTTCTTACCGGGGCGGCGATGTCATTATCAAAAGCGGAGCAGGGGTTTCGCCTTCGCCGGCGGGCAATATTATTTTCAGGATAGGTGACGCTGGTGTAGCCAAGATTGATAGTTTGGGCAGGATGGGTATCGGAACCTTAAAACCGGGAGCAAAGCTGGAGGTGAACGGAACCGTAAAAATTACTGATGGCACACAGGGCGCAGGAAAAGTGCTCACATCCGATGCCAATGGCCTGGCAAGCTGGCAAAATGCTTTGGGAAGCGAAACTGATCCTGTTTTTGGCGCATCTCCCTCCGGTAGTGTTTCTTCAACGGATATTACCAATTGGAACACCGCTTATGGCTGGGGAAATCACACTGCCGCAGGCTATCTGACATCCTATACGGAAACAGATCCCGAAGTGGGAACAAATACAAGCAATTATCTTTCAAAATGGGATGGGACATCATTGGTTACTTCATCAGTTTATGATAATGGAAATGTTGGAATTGGAACCACGATCACTGATGCGAAGCTTCAGATAAAGCCTTCGGCAGAAGCCGGATTTACACTCCGGTTGCTCAACCATAGTTATGACGACCGTTATGTCTCCATTTGGAGGGGAACCGATGGTGGCGTGATCGATGTGGTTGGCCCGGCAGTTAACCCGCCGGTACATCTTGCATTTTATATCAGTGGTTCTGAAAAGGTGCGTATTACAGATGCCGGAAATGTCGGTATCGGCACAACAACTCCTTCCACAAAATTGGATGTTAATGGTGTGATCACGGCAACAGGAGGAAATTCGACCATCTGGAACACCGCTTTTGTTTGGGGCAATCATGCTGCTGCAGGTTACCTGACTACGGAAGTGGACGGATCGCTTACTAATGAGATACAGACATTAAGCATCAGCCATGATACCATTACTTTGAGTAACGGTGGAGGATCTGTCAAAATTCCCGAACAAAATAATATCCCCGCATTGATCACTTATGATGACTTTGCATGCACAGCATTAAAAAGTTTTTGGTCATACACAACTACCGGTGGGGCTTCTTTATCTTTAGGCTGGAATTATATGCAGTCAGTTGTCTTATCAACAAATGGTGCGAATACTATACAATTAAAGTCAAACAGAAAAAAATCTGTTAACGACGGGAAACTTGTTTTTACGGCAGTTTGTTATACTTATGAAGATAACAACACGGCTTATGGCCCCTTGTCCAGAGGGTTGGTAGATGATTATGACAGGAGTAACGCCATAGAATTTATTAACATCAGCGGAAACACCATACAGGCAAGAACCGTCTCGGGAGGCACGGCAACAACCACCAATTACGCTGTAGGAGCTACAGTGGCAGATTTATATAGCTATACGATTATAGCAAGTAAAACAAAAGTGGAATTTTATTTTAACGGAACCCTGATTGCCACTCATACAACGAATATTCCCACCGTTGGTTTAAATATGTATTTCGATGCAAGTTCTAATGTTGGAGGTAATGTTCCACATGCAATAGATGATTCAAAATTTGAGATAATTCCTTATTAATCTGAATTATTCATAAAAAGTGAAGCGAATTTGTGAATAGTGGGTAGAATGTGTGAAGGCATTCAGATTAACCCCGATTTAGAAAACCATATTTTCAATAGAATATATCGGGAAAAGCATTGAAAATATTAGTTTGAGTCTCTCTCAAAAGCCTCATTTCATTGATATATTTCTCCGTGGTTCTCTGTGTTGTCTCTGTGAATCTCTGTGTAACAGTAAAATAAAAATTACACAGAGCGACACTGAGGACACACAGACCTGCCTGCCGGCGAGCTACTGTGTACCCACAAATCTCTTACTTTTGTTGGATGAAACATGAAATAAATCCAAAGCAGTTCATTCCTGATTTTAACGGGAAACTTCCTGATCATCGATTAGATGTTAGGGCAGATAAGTTAGCGCGTCAACTTGCGCAAAATCCTTGTTCCTCAATTAGAAAATTATCAGGTACACCTGCTGAGCATAAAGCGAATCTGAGGTTTCTAAATAATGAAAAAGTGAAAGAAAAAATATTAGTCAAAGAGTTGTCGGATAGGGTTGGTCAACTAGTTACTGATAGACATGTATTGGTTGTTACTGATACATGCGAAGTTAATATGAGCAACCACAAGGGCAGGCTAAAACCCGACAGTGGCTTAGGGAGATCAGACAAGTCGGATACAAGCCACTGTTTTAAAATACATCCGGGAATGGTTATGGATGCTTGCAGTTTAAACCCACTTGGATTTTCCTGGGTTAAAGTATTTCATCGTGATGAAGACATGCCAGACAGAAAAATACGGAACTACAAGCAGCAAGCAATAGAAGAGAAAGAATCTTATAAATGGATAGAAGTAGCACAGAATAGCAAGGATGCGTTGTCAGGGGCATCTACAATAACCATAATAGAAGACCGTGAAGGAGATATTTACGAGCAGTTTGCACTTATTCCAGATGAGAAAACCCATCTGATTATACGGTCAAGAACCACCCGCAAGTTAGCAAACGGGAATAGTTTGTATGCCGAAGTTGAGGATGCCCCAGTGTCAGGTGAATATGAGATTGAAGTGCCAACAGATAAGCGCAAAGGTCAATACATGAGAAAGGCAAACATAGAATTGCGCTTTACTACTTGTGAAATAAAATGTCCTACAATTCTAATCAAGAAAGGGTATCCGCCATCCATCAGTATAACGTGCATATTGGCAAAAGAAACTGGAAATGTATCCAATCCTATAAGCTGGAGACTACTAACAACGCATAAAGTAGAGAATTTTGAAGATGCCGTGCAAATTGTCTTTTGGTATACCGTAAGGTGGTATATTGAACAAGTTTTCAGGCTATTGAAACGTCAGGGTTTTGGAATTGAACAGTCAGAATTAACAAGTGGATGGGCATTAAGAAAATTAGTGGTACTACAATTATCTGCTCTATTAAAAATATTACAGATGAATATAGCCTACTCACAACCTGAAGGAGGCCAGCCAATTGAAGAAGTTTTTGATAACGAACAAATAGAAGTACTTCACAAATTAAACAAAAAGCTACAAGGGGGTACACAAAAACTTCAGAATAACAACGATCCCCAAACCACCAGATGGGCAGCATGGATAATAGCCCGATTGGGAGGATGGAAAGGCTATGACTCGCAAGGTTCGCCAGGAGTAATCGTTTTAAAGCGGGGATTAGAACGTTTGGAATTCATTATAGAAGGCATAAGAATAGAAAAAGATGTGGGTACACGGTAGCTGCCGGCGAGGCAGGGTTACACCGAGGTATTTTGAGACAACCTCTTAATCGGGTTAAAAATATTCAAAACGGATCAATTATTTTTTCAGCGCCATCTTATAATGTGCTATTCCTGCTTCAGTAAAAACTTCGCCGGAGATGACAAAACCATGTCGCTGGTATAAGCTGCAGGCTCTGAGCTGAGAATGGAGATAAACGGGTAAGCCAAGTGGAACAATATCTTCAAGCACTTTATTCACTAAGGTTTTGCCGATGCCTTTATTCCGGTATTCGGGTAAAATAGCAAAACGTTCTAATTTAATACCCTGTGAAGTTTTGCGCCAGCGGGCAGCACCAATAGGTGTTTCATCCATATATAGCAGGTAATGCGTAGCTTCGGCTTCGTGTTCATCGTATTCGAGTTCTGCCGGTACGCCTTGTTCTGCAACAAATACTGCCTGGCGTATAGCAAAAGCCTGTTTAAATAAATCCTGGTCAGAAAAAGAAAACGAAATTATTCGGATCATCGGCGTTTTTTTTCAAAGATACAAAATGGAAAAAATTTCAGGAAATAAAACTATATAAAAATTACGTATCTTTGTTGAACATCGAAAAAACCATAAAATTATTAACCAAAAATATTATGTTATGTTTGAATTACCGAAATTACCTTATGAAGTAAATGCTATAGAGCCTTTTATTTCTGAAAAAACCATCGGCTTCCATTATGGAAAGCACCATCAGGCCTATGTTACCAACCTTAATAAATTAATTGTTGGTACCGAATTTGAAAACGCTAGCCTCGAAGAGATCATCAAAAAAGCCACAGGAGGTATTTTTAATAATGGCGCACAGGTTTGGAATCATACGTTTTACTGGAACAGCCTTGCTCCTAAGCCCAAAGCTAATCATGAAGGCGCTCTGGCCGAAGCCATAAATAAAAAATTTGGTTCGTTTGATGCGTTCAAAGAGAAATTTTCAACAGCCTGTGTTACGCTGTTTGGTTCTGGCTGGGCATGGTTGGTAAAGACCCCCGACGGCAGCCTCGACATTGTCCAGGAAAGCAATGCCGGAAATCCGCTCCGCAACGGACTTACGCCGATATTAACCTGTGATGTCTGGGAACACGCCTATTATCTTGATTTTCAGAACCGCCGGCCGGACTATGTGGCAGAGTTTTGGAAATATGTGAACTGGGATGAGGTAGAAAAAAGATTTTAGTCCGGGGAAAGGGTTAAGCAAATTTATTTTACCGCAAAGAACGCTAAGAGCGCAAAGAAATCTTAGCGGACTTTGCGAAAAAACGTTGCGACCTTTGCGGTTAAAATCTTATATAATCAGCGCGTTGTAGCAGATTAACGTAGAAAAAAAATATAATATGGATACAGAATTAAAAAAAGCAGCCACTATTGCGTTAAGAGATTGCATGGGGCTGAAAGCAGAAGAAACCCTGCTGGTAATTACAGATGAATTAAAAAAAGACATAGGTGCGGCCTTGCATGAAGCCGGAAAAGAACTTTGCAAAGAGTCTTTACTGGTAGAAATAAAATCGCGCGAAATAAATGGCCAGGAGCCGCCAAAGCAAATTGCCGACCTGATGAAAACCGTTGATGTGGTCATTTGTCCAACGAGTAAATCACTCACACATACCGACGCACGCCGCGAAGCATCTAAACTTGGCGTGAGGGTAGGGACGATGCCCGGAATTACCGTAGATTGCATGGTTCGCTGCCTGAATGCCGATATCCAGAAAATTCTGGATCTTACCGATTATGTGGTTCAAAAAATGACCGGCGTAAAACAAATCCGTGTTGTCACCGAAAAAGGTACCGATATTATCATGCCTATTGAAGGAAGGAACGTGCTGCCGAGCAAGGGTGTGATGCGCAACAAGGGCGAAAGCGGAAACCTGCCTTCCGGAGAAGTATACCTTGCACCCTGGGAAGGAAAGTCAAACGGCATCGTTGTTATTGACGGATCCATGGCCGGAATCGGAATGCTGAAGACTCCTATCACTATTGAGGTTGTGGATGGGTATGCCGAAAAGATTACCGGAGGGGAAGAAGCTGAAAGATTGACTGCGATGCTTGATAAAGTAGGCAGGGATGCCCGCGCCGTAGCCGAATTTGGTATCGGCACCAATTATAAAGCCCAACTCACCGGTATGATACTGGAAGACGAAAAAGTTTTCGGAACGATACATATTGCCTTTGGAAACAATATCAGCATGGGCGGTAATGTTTCGGTGAGTAGCCATCTCGATGGCCTGGTAAATGAGCCTGATGTTTACCTCGATGATGTGCTGATGATGAAAAAAGGAAAAATGTTGGATTTTGAAGTATAAAAACATAATCTGAATAATTCACATATTGGGCTAAAGCCCGAATAATCAGGGTGCTTTAATAGCCCCGGCTTCGGTGTCTGAGCCTTTCGAAGACAAGGCCGGGGCTAATGAAAGAGATGATACCACAGGGGCTTTAGCCCCCAATATAATGTTTGTGAATTAATTAGGATAATAATCATAAACGGTGGAACGCAAAAAATATTAAAACTATAAACTATGTTAAAAGCAATTATTAAAACTGTAAAGGGTGACATGACCGTTACTTTTTACGAAAAAGATGCCCCGGGCACCGTGAAAAATTTTACAGACCTGGCCAAAAAAGGATTTTACAATGGATTAACCTTTCACCGGGTAATTCCCGATTTTGTGATACAGGGCGGCTGTCCCAACGGCACCGGCGCCGGTGGCCCCGGATATAGCATTAAATGCGAACTTGACGGCGGCAACCAGTTTCATGACCGTGGCGTACTTTCCATGGCTCATGCCGGAAAAGATACCGGCGGCTCACAGTTTTTCATCTGCCATAGCCGGCGTAATACTTCGCACCTCGACCGCAAACATACCTGCTTCGGCAAAGTGATTGATGGACTGGAGGTTATTGACGCTATACGCCAGGGCGACAAAATTAATTCTATTGAAATCTTAGAAGAAAAAGATTGATCAGAACTTGTTAAGGCCTTCCAGCAGTCTTTTTTCTTTTTCTTCTTTGCTGAGGCTTTCGTATGCCTGTTTTTCTTTCATGTATTTCTGGTGTTTTTCTTCCTCAATACGATGAATTTCAGAAAGATATTTGTTTTCCACCCGTTTCTTCAGGAAATCGGTAGCCACGGCAGGAAATAATTCAAGCAGTAACTCATCTTTTGGGTTTTCGGCGAGTTTTACATCGCCGTATTCCGGAAATACCGGATTATCCTGTTTCCTGTAATTTCTGGTATCGTAAGGTGTTTCTTCTTTTACACCGGCAATTTTATAACGAAATTCGGGATCGATGGGGATAGGTGTATGTCCGTAAGATCCTTTAACAAGGTTGACAAACTGTATGGACTTGGTGGTATAAAAAGGCTGGCCTTTATTTTCATCAATAATACAATTAACGGCCTGAACACCAACAATCTGACTGGTAGGCGTTACCAGCGGAGGGCAGCCGGCAGCCAGACGCACCGTAGGGATAATTTCCAGGGTGCGGGGCAATAACTTTTCAAGTTTCAGGGCTTTCAATTGTGAGAGCATATTGGTGTACATGCCGCCCGGTATTTCGGCAAACTTAACATTTTCGTTCGGTTCGGGAAACTTGAAATACCGGTCAATTTTATGGCAACAGTCCAGCAGCTCCTCTTCCTTATTGCTTTTTGCATAGGCGATAGCCAGTTCAAAAAGATCGTCAATATCCTTGGGTAATTTGTCGCGTGTTATATCAAATTCGCGGGGGAACATTTTATAACTGTCAATGTCGGCCATTTCAATACGGATGTCACGGAGCATGTTGTTAATCTTTACAACAACTTCCTGGTTTACACCGGTATCAACGCCTAATTTGTTGCAAAAGATCTGAATGAGTTCATAGGCAGGCGCTGCGGGCCCTCCGGCAAACGTCATGATCGAAGTGTCGAGGATATCGACTCCGTTGATGATCGCCATCAGCGAAGAAGCTAATCCATAACCCGGCGTACAATGGGTATGAAAATCAACGGGTATTTTCAATCGTTGTTTCAACAGGCTGATAAGCCGTCCTGTTCTGATCGGGGGGATAAGCCCGGCCATATCTTTTATAGAGATCATATCAGCGCCAAGCGCTTCCATCTCAAGTGCTTTGTTCAAAAAATATTCATCGGTGAAAATATTGTTGGGAAGCAATTTCGCATGAAACAAGGCTTTTATCCGGTCTTTGGATGAAAAATGCGGATCAATGGTATAACATACTGTTGCATCGGCAATTCCGCCATTTTCTTTTACATATTTAATGCTCGATTTAACATTTTCTACATCGTTCAGTGCGTCGAAAATGCGCATGATATCTACTCCGGACTGTATGGAAAAACGGCAGAATCCTTCGATAACTTCTTCAGGATAAGGATTATATCCAAAAAGGTTTCTTCCTCTTGAAAGAGCTGTCAGTTTGCAGGAATCACCAATGGCGGCTTTAATCTTTTCCAGTCGTTCCCAGGGATTTTCACCAAGGTAGCGCATAATGGAGTCGGGGACAGCACCACCCCATACCTCCATAGCGTAAAAATTTGCATCTTTATATAAAGGAAGCACTTTGTCGACCTGGTACTGGTTCATGCGGGTAGCAAACAAAGATTGCTGGCCATCACGTAGCGTTAAATCCCGAATTAAAAGTTTTCGTTTCATATGATATTTAAAAACAGTGTATTAAACAATGATCCTTGGGGTAAAAACCGGTGCAAAGGTATGTAAGTTTTTTAAGTGAATGGAAATCTGACTAAATAATTTTATTTCATCCAAAATTAAAAAAAGCTTGTATTGTGAATACAAGCTTTTTTAAAGTGCATGCGCGTTTGCACCTAAAATCCGCAAGAATTCGTTAATCTATTGATAGTCACGGGGTGACTTAAAAACTGCAATTACAAGAAATGCCTGACAATCAATTAGTCACCCCGTGACTTGCGGATTTTAGGTGCGAACGCGCGCGGGCAGGGGCGGTCACACCATAACGCCTAACGTTGGCATTACGTATTCAAAAGCAAGTCATGTTGCATCCATTTCCAAACAGGTATTGCTGAAATACCCTCAAAAGTATCCTGCTGATCATACGTGATTATGAAACCTTTTTTTGCTCCGCTCACGGCCATAGCGTTTTTTAGACCAGCAACGTCCCTTGTTAAATTATCTTCCGATAAATGCCAGCAAACCTGAATGGCATTGATAACTTTGTCGTTTTTCCGCAAAAGAAAATCACATTCCGATACTTCATCCTTAAAATACAAAATATCATGGCAGGCCTGTCTTAGCCTCAAATACACCGTATTTTCAAGCATTCTTCCGTAATCTTCGCTAAAAGAAAGGCTGTTCGCTTTTGCCATTCCTGTATCAACAGCATACACTTTTTTAGGATTGATCAATTGTTGTTTTATCGAAAATGAAAAACGGGGTATAAAATCCAGCAGGTAACTTTCCTTTAAATAATCGCAGTAATCAATGGTTGTCCGGACGGATTTAATTCCCATCAGCTTTGTCAGGTTATTGTAACTAATCTCTTTCCCAATAGTACTCATGAGGTGTAATGCAAGTCTTAAAATCATGTGCTCGTTTTTGATGTTCCTGCGAACAGCAATATCCCGGATTATAATGTCCCGTAACAATGTGCGAAGATATTCGGTGTCGGCAGATGCCAGAAATTCAGGAAAACCACCTTCCGACATGAATTTCAAAAAACCACCCCGTCCCATTTTTGTCCTGGTAAATCGTAAATATTCATTGAAACTGAACGGGAAAAGCTCTGTTTGCAAATACCTTCCTGTAAGCTTTGTGCCAAGTTCCCTGCTAAGCATAGACGCATTTGACCCTGTAATAAATATCCTAAAACCTTTATCATGGGCAGAACGGACATACTTTTCCCAACCAGGGATATTTTGTATTTCATCAAAAACGTAACAATCGATTTTCTCTGAGTTTGCGATTTGTTCAAGTTTATTAAAATCAGCTAATTCAAAACCTTCAAGCCTGGTGTCTTCAAAATTCAGAAATATTTTATTTTTTTCTTTTTTTAGTAATTGTTTTAACAACGTACTTTTTCCACACCGCCTTACGCCAGTGATGACCATTACCATTTTATTGTTGGTCGAAATTGCCTTGTCCCTTTTTATTGCAGGCTTGATTGCCGACAAGTTGTTATTCTCTGAAATCACAGCCCTGATAGTTTCTTCAGTTATCATAGATGAAGTTTTTTACAAAGATACATAATTTGTACTGGAAATACAAATTAATTTGTATTGTCAATACAAAAAAGTTTGTATTATTAAAACATACTATTTTGAAGTGCGTGAGCGTTCGCACCTAAAATCTGCAAGAATTCGTTAATCTATTGATAGTCACGGGATGACTTAAAAACTGTAATTATGTGAAATGCCTGACAATCAATTATTCACCCCGTGACTTGCAGATTTGGGGTGCGAACGCGCGCGGACAGAGTAATTTTAAATTTATACTTTTACCACGAATTTCAGTAACAAAGCTGTGTAAATACCATCATGAAAATCCCCCAATATTTTAAAAACATCGCCAGCCTTTCTGCTGAGTCTGAAAAGACCATCATTACTGCCTTTAAGCGTGAAGAATTACCAAAAGGATATTTTTTATTTCAGCAGGAAGATATTTGCCGTCATATTTATTTCATCGAACAAGGCTTTGCCCGTACCTACGCCATTTCCGACAGCGGGCGCGATATCACGAACTGGTTTTTTCCAGAAAACTCCTTTCTGACAGCGATAAACAGTTTTTACAACAGTTCACCGGCACGTGATTTTTGTATCCTTACCGAAGACTCGGTAGTTTATTCCATGACGTATGTCGATTTTAACCGGATACTTTACGAACAGCCCGAGCTGGCAAGGTTTTGTTTTGCCGTTTTGTTCGAGCTCGCAAAGCAAATGACCGAATACATCAACAGCAGCAAATTCCAAACGGCCGAAGATCGTTATCTGGAGCTTGTCAAAATGCACCCGACGATACTCCAGCGTGCTTCGCTGGGCCATATTGCCTCTTTTCTTGGGATTACTCAAGAAACCCTCAGCAGGATAAGAGCAAAAAAATAAATTTTTCATTTTTTGATTTTTGTCAAAAACTAAGGTTTTGTTTTGAGGGAATTTTGCATCTCCAAAATAGATGCAATAATGTCTGAAAATCAAATCATAAATACATCTGTTGAATCCGGCAACGATTCACATTATGTGCTGATAGCGGATGAAACAGGAATAACCGTAGCTTTTAACCATCTCAAAACAAAATTGGCCGAACACTCTTATGGCTGCATCACATTGGTTTATGCCTTTCTTTATGATGTGCCCCATCCTTTATATAAAGCCGAATTGCAAAGTCTCGAAAAACGATTTTCAAACTTGCTGGAGGTTTTTATCATTTCTCACGAAGCAAAAGCTTCCGTTATGAAAGCAAAAATCCAAAAATCGATTGAGGTGATTATTAACAGCAACTTCAATACCGTCATGCAATTTTATGTCGGTGGTAATTCAGAAATGGTTGAGCAGGTGAGACAATTATTATGTTTTCTCGGAATCAAAGAAACACAAATAACAACAGAATATTTTAATTAAAAAAATACCTTTTGAATGTTAAACTTAAAAATCATGAAAAAAAATAATTTAAAAACATGTGCGCTCCTGATGCTGTCGTGCCTGTTTTTATCGTCCTGCCAGAAAGAAGGCGTACAAGTTTTTAAAGGCGATTACACCTATAAGACATCCGGCGAAATAACCCTAACTGTAGGTGGTATTCCCAATCCCGTGAAATTGGTGAACCAGACAGGGCAAATGGATATTATTGACATTGGTGAAGACGACAGGGTAATGGTGATTAAGACTTCATTGACCGGCAATGTTACCAATGGTTACGCCACTATCGACGGCGATCAGATCACCTTTGACCCGGTAACATCTAAGGAAACAATTATCCTGCTTGTTGAAAACGGGACTGCCACGATCACCAGCCGTGCCAGCGGAAAAATTTATGATGGCAACACGATCATCATCAACGAAACGTATGACGGCACTTTTGCAGGGCAAGGCGTAAACCTGAATGTAACAGGAACTATAAGCGGCGACAGCATCCTGACGGTGGCTGAAAGAAATGAAGATGACTGAAAAATGGGTGATTAAACACCCCGGTTATCATAGATTATCACGGTATAATAATCAAGCTAATTCCTATTTAAAAAGTTTATAGTATAATAAAAATTTGAAAATTGATGAAAAGCCATATTGAAATTTTGTTTTGTGTGGATAATTATACAAATGGGATGTGTTCCTCCAATAGGATGAATTGCTTTTCAGCAATTTATTTTACCTCTAATCCTAAAGGATGTAAATTGCCGAAAATCAATTCTTCCCTGCCTGTCCGTCAGGCAGGCTTTAGGACAGAGGAGAAGGGCGAATACTTTTATTTACATCCTTTTTCAAGTAAAATTTTATTGAACATTAATTATTAAAAAAAAGGAAATTATGATAAGAAAAAAGGCACTATTAGCCCTTCTTTCCGCCGCGTTTCTGTTTACCGGTTGCGGAAACAACGATAAGTCCGTCGAAAAAGCTGCCATCCCTGTAAAAACATTGGCGATGGAGCAAACGTCGACCGGCGCCGATAACAATTACGTAGGCACTATTGCAGAGTCGTTTGGCACAACCCTCAGTTTTGAAACGGCCGGAAATGTAGAACATGTATTTGTTAAAGAAGGTCAACGCGTCAGCAAAGGACAATTGCTGGCAACTTTAAATGAAAGCAATGCACAAAACGCCTACAATGTTGCAAAAGCAACGCTCGAAAAAGCCCAGGACGGGTACACCCGGGCGGAGCAGCTCTACAAAAACAAAAGCCTCTCAGAAATAAAATGGGTCGAAATACAAACTGCCGTCATCCAGGCACAATCGCTGGCTGATATCGCCAAAAAGAATTTACAGGATTGCAAGATGGTGGCGCCCATCTCGGGCGTTGTCAGTTCGCTCAAAATTGAGCAGGGCATGAATATGATTCCTTTTCAATCCCTTATTAAAGTTGTTGACATTGAAAAACTAAATGTCAACGTCAGCATCCCTGAAAATGAAATCGCCTCGGTCAATATCGGACAAAAGGCCGTAGTGACCGTCTCGGCATTAGGCAATGCCACCTATACCGGAACCATTACGGAGCGTGGTGTGGAGGCTGATGTCCTTTCGCATTGTTACGATATAAAGATCGGATTGAATAATCCTGAAAAGAAACTGCTTCCGGGCATGGTATGCAAAGTTCAGATTGAATCTGCCGACACCACAGAAAGGGCTTTCCAGGTACCGGTAAATACCGTACAGATTTCAAACGACGGGAAACGTTACGTATGGGTTGTCCTGGATGGAAAAGCACAGCGAAAGTTTGTCACGATAGGGAAGCTGTGTAATAAAAATGTCATCATTGAATCAGGGATAAAAGAAGGAGATGTGGTCATTGCCGAAGGCTGGCAAAAAGTGAGCGAAGGAAGTCAGGTGAAATGCCAACAATAAGGTACAGATATGGAATGTTAGGAATGTTCGGTTTTGAAAAATTGAGGCGCTAAAATGAAAAAGAACAATCAAGGGATCATTGACTCAATGATGAAACACTACAGCATCGTGTGGCTGATCGTAGTGATTTTTGTTGGTTTGGGCATATTCGGCCTGATCAATATGAACAAACAGGAGTTTCCGGAATTCACGATACGCCAGGGCGTTGTTGCGGCTGTTTATCCCGGGGCTACACCGGAAGAAGTCGAACAACAACTGACCAAGCCACTGGAAAATTTCCTTTTCACCTACCAGGAAATTGATAAAAAAAACACCTATTCCTATTCCCGCAATGGAATTGTTTATGTTTTTGTGGAACTGAGCAAAAGTGTGCATAACAAAGATGAAGTCTGGTCAAAAATAAAACATGGCTTAAAGGATTTCAAGATGCAGTTGCCGTCGGGAGTGCTTGCCATAGTGGTGAATGATGATTTTGGCAACACATCTTCGTTGCTGATCACCATGGAGTCGAAAGATAAGAACTACCGCGAGCTGGAAAAATACATGGATCAGTTATGCAGTAAATTACGTACGGTGGAGGCTGTGGGAAATATCAAGGTGTTTGGCAAACAGAAAGAAGAGATTGGTGTATATATCGAACAGGAAAAATTAGCTTCATACGGCATCAGCTCAAAAACGCTCATGCTGAATTTGTATTCTCAGGGTTTTCTGAGTATGGGTGGCAGTCTCGAAAACAACGAAATGCAAATTCCTATTCATATCAATACGCCCTTTACTTCCGAAAAGGAGGTGGCAGAGCAAATCGTGTATACCGACCCCGACGGGAACGTGATCCGCCTGAAAGATATCGCCAGAATTGAAAGAGAATACGAAAAACCCGACAGTTACATCAACAAGAATGGCGAAGAAGCCTTGGTATTGTCGGTGGAGATGCAGTCGGGAAACAATATTGTTAAGTTTGGGAAAAACGTGGAGACTGTGCTGGAAGATTTTCAGAAAACACTGCCCGAAAGTATTTCATTATACCGGATTACCGACCTGCCTAAAGTGGTAAGTACTTCCGTCAGCTCGTTCATGCGCGACCTGGTGTTTGCTATTCTGGTTGTTATTTTAGTCATGCTGATGTTATTCCCGGTCAGGTCAGCGTTGGTGGCTGCCTCAGGCATTCCCATCGCGATTGCCATCACCTGGGCGTTTATGTATGCCTGCGGCATGGAATTAAACACGGTAACATTAGCGGCATTGATTGTAGTGCTTGGGATGATTGTCGATAATTCTATTGTGGTTATTGATGGTTATATCGACAACCTGGAACACGGCTATTCGCGCTGGCACTCGGCTATAAAAAGTGCAAAAGACTATTTCCAGCCGTTGCTGATCGCAACACTGGCTATGAGCGCCGCATTCTTCCCGTTTATGTTCACCCTAACCGGTCCTTTACATGATTTTATCAAACACTTTCCGTGGACGTTTGGCTTTGCACTTACTATCTCACTGGTCATCGCCATGCTGATGACACCTTTCCTTGAATACCGTTTCATCAAAAGGCCAAGGTCAAATGCAAAACTTTCCATGGCCATAAAAGCTCAAAACAAATTTTTTACAGGATTGCAGGGCGGTTATGAATGGTTACTTGCGAAATGTTTCCTGCACCCGCTGAGGACAATAGCTGTTGGTGTGCTAGCCATTGCAATATCGGTTATCATGTTCCTGTTTACACCGGTGCAGATGATGCCTGTATCAGAACGCGATTGCTTTGCCGTGGAAATTCACTTGCCGGCAGGAAGTTCGCTGGAACAGACCGGAATGGTGAGCGACAGCATGCAACACATGCTGATGAGAGATCCGCGCGTTGAATCCGTAACCGCTTTTGCCGGCACCAGCTCTCCGCGTTTTATGGCGACTTACGCACCCAATCTTCCCGGTAAAAATTTTGCTCAGTTTATTGTCAATACCATTTCCAATAAGGAAACGGAAGAATTGCTTCAGGATTATTCAGAAAGATATGCAAACTATTTTCCCAACGCCATCCTTAGGTTCAAACAGATTAATTATCAGGCGGCCAAAAATCCTATTGAAGTCCGTTTTACAGGCGATGATATTGAACAACTGCGTAAAGAATCTGACAAACTGGTCGCATTTATGCACACCCTTGATGGCGAGCTTTCGTGGATACATACCGATTTTGACGGCTACCAACCCTGTACAAAAATTGATCTGGATCAGGTAGAAGCCAGCCGGCTGGGAATCACCAAATCGATGCTGGCCCTCGACCTTGCTTCCAGTTTCAACGGTATGCCGCTCACCACGCTGTGGGAAGGAGATTATGCTGTTCCTGTGAAACTCAAAAGAGACCGTAAAAGCAGTGAAACCGATTTTCAGTCGCTCGAAAACGAAATTATCCCCACACTGATTCCCGGTGTCTGGGTGCCGCTGCGCCAGGTGGCAAGCATTACTCCCGACTGGCAACCAACGCAGATTGTCCGGCGAAACGGCGTACATAGCCTTACCGTTTCCTGCGACCTGAAATATGGCAGAAGCGAACCCCAAAGCATGGCCAAAATCAAAAAATTCATAGATAAAACCATTGTTCCGCAATTGCCACCTGATATTAAGGTTTCTTATGGCGGGTTGGAAGATACCAATAAAGCACTTATCCCTGAAATTGTTGCAGGGCTTTGCATTGCCATCATGATCATTTTCTTTTTTCTGTTATTCGCATTCAAAAAGATCAGCATATCTATTCTGGCTATTGCCTCCACTTCGTTTAGTTTGCTGGGTGCTATCATCGGCATCTGGATTTTTGGAATTGACTTCGGTATCACATCTGTTCTTGGGGTCGTCAGTTTGATTGGCATCATTGTCCGTAACGCCATTATCATGTTTGAGTATGCAGAGAAGTTAAGGACTCAGAAGGGTAATAGCGCCAGGGAAGCAGGCCTGGAAGCAGGGAAACGCCGTATGCGGCCAATTTTTCTTACCTCTGCTGCGGCCGCTGTTGGCGTAATTCCAATGATCATAAGTAAAAGCACCCTCTGGATGCCAATGGGTGTGGTGATCAGTTTCGGAATGCTTTTCTCTGTTGTGCTGGTGGTAACCATCTTACCGGTTGTTTACTGGCAGGTCTATAAAAATGTAAAAGTAAAAAAGACGTATATACACAAATAATGCAAATAATAATGATAATGAAATTGGGTAATTGACTCATTAAACCTGTATCGTTTTGACTTATGCAATTCAACAATAAAATGAAAAAAATCATCATCACCATAATAGCCCTGTTTGTCATCATTCCCGTCGAAGCGCAGTATTCGCTGGACAGTTGTAAGAAAATGGCTATTCTAAACAATGCGAAGGTAAAAAATGCCTTACTGGAAGTGGATGCTGCAGAGCAAACGAAAAAAGCGGCTTTTACCAAATATTTTCCGCAAATCAGCGCTACGGGAAGCGCCTTTAAATCGAATAATTCATTTATTGATGTGGATTTAAACGATGTGGATCTGAATGTAACATTTGAAGATCAAAGGCTCAACGACATCTTGCAAACGCTTTACTCCAACTATGGCGACTATCTTCCTGATGCCACCATCAATGCAAAGATGATGGATGATGGTATCGTAGGCGGCGTTACCGCCATTCAACCTGTTTTTGCGGGTGGAAGGATTGTGAAAGGCAATCATCTGGCGAAATTAGGTGTTGAGGCATCGCGCTATAAATGCAACATTGCCGAAGATGAAGTACTTCTTAAAACCGAAGAAAGTTACTGGCTAATTATTTCCCTGAAAGAAAAACTCAGAACCCTTGCAAGCGCCGAAAAGCTGCTGGATACCCTGTACAAAGATGTGAGCGGGGCGCTGGAATCAGGAGTAATCATCCAAAACGACCTGTTGAAAGTCAAATTAAAACAAAACGAACTTCGCTCCAACCGTTTAAAATTAGAAAACGGAATTTCATTAGCAACTATGGCCTTGTGCCAGTATATAGGGCTGTCGTCGCAGGAGCAAATACAACTCACCGATTCCATTGATTTTGACAAGGATGTTCCCGCTCCGTGGTCTTACAAAACCGCTCATGATGAAGCGTTACAAAACCGGAGTGAGTATAAATTACTTTATCTTAGTGTTGAATCAGAGCGCTTAAAAAAGCAAATGCTGATAGGTGAAACCCTGCCGCAGGTGGGTGTTGGCGCCGGCTACTTGTACAATAACCTGATGGGGAAAAACAATACCAACGGAGTGATTTTCGCAACGGTTTCGGTTCCGCTTTCGGGGTGGTGGGAAGCAGGTTATAATATTAAAAAACAGAAAATTCAACAACAGATAGCTGAAAACAACCGGAATGATAAAAACGAACTGCTCCTTCTTCAAATGCAACAGGCATGGAACAGCGTTGAAGAATCCTACAGCCAGATACTGCTGGCAAAAGAAGCCATGGACGAGGCAAACCAGAACCTGAAAGTAAGCACCGACTACTATCGCTCCGGGATGAAAACTATTTCTGAAGTATTAGAGGCTCAGACACTTTTACAGCAAGCCAGAAACCAATACACGGATCAGGCTATACAATACAGGATTAAGCTGACTTCGTATTTGCAGATGGTGAAAAAATAATATTATTGGCACCTCTAAAAACTTCAGATTTCTTTCTTTGTCTTCGTTCTTCAAATCATTGGGTTCGGCAGGCTCATCACAGGCATGTACGCTAAGTACATTGCGTATTTCAGAACTTCGACGGCCTCCAACTTTTTTGTTTTTAGAGGCGCCCGAGCCAGGTTATTAGAGATGCCCATGATAAATTATGACCCCAATTATCCGACTTGAAGAAGTAGAAAGCAAAATTATTGAAATCAGAAAGTGCTTTTAGACAGTGATGTTGCTGAACATTATTCTGTTGCTACAAGAGAGATTAATCAAACAGTTAAAAATAATCCAAAAAAGTTTTCTCAAGGTTATATTCTTGAACTTTCTCAAAAGAAAGGGAACTAGTGAAATCAAAATTTTTGACTTCACCTCTTGGTGGCGGAAAAGTAAAAATGGACGGTATGAATTAGCGCAAACATTAGCGGATATCCTTTTTATACCGGAGATATTGTAAATATATGTAATACAGTATGTTAAAAAAACCTTAGTCAGAAGTATAAAAAAGCAGAGAATCCGACAGCTAAATGACTATTTATTATAAGTTTTGGTCATTACGATATTATAGACTACTTTTGTAAAAAAAAATGTTTACACGAACAATTGAAAATACTATAAAAGAAAAATTTAAAAGCGGCAAAGCTATAATCGTAGTTGGCGCAAGACAAGTAGGTAAAACAACTCTATTAAAAGAAATTCTATCGGATAAGGAGTTTTTGTTTCTTGACGCAGATGACCCATCAACCAGAAGTCTTCTTCAAAATCCGACGACAGAACAAATAAGAACATTTCTTGGAGATTATAAATACGTATTTCTTGATGAAGCTCAGAGAATTCCGGGAATTGGATTAACCTTAAAAATAATTACGGATCAATTTAAAAATGTTCAATTGTTTGTTAGTGGTTCTTCATCTTTTGATTTAGGAAATGCTCTTAACGAACCATTGACTGGCAGAAAATGGGAATACGAGTTATTTCCAATCTCCTGGGAGGAATACGAAAATAAAATTGGATTTATCAAAGCAGAACAACAAATAGAAAATAGATTATTGTATGGGTTTTATCCGGAAGTAATAAATAATCAAGGCAAAGAACAAGAAACCTTAAAAAACCTTGTAACCAGCTATTTATATAGAGATATTCTGGCATTTTCAGATATTAGGAAACCTGAAGTTCTTGACCAACTAGTACAAGCTTTAGCTTTACAAATGGGAAGTGAGGTTAATTACAACGAATTATCTCAACTCATAGGTGTGAATAAAATTACAATACAGAAATACATTGATATTTTAGAAAAAGGCTACATCGTTTTTCGACTTAATAGTTTTAGCCGAAACTTAAGGAATGAAATTAAACAAAATCGAAAAATTTACTTTTACGATAATGGTATTCGAAATATGATTATAGGTGATTTTAAATCCTTAAACCTAAGACTTGACAAAGGAGCTTTATGGGAAAACTTTCTTGTGTCGGAAAGACTAAAACAAAATATTTACAAAGACACATTTGCGAGAATGTTTTTTTGGAGAACACAGCAACAGCAGGAAATTGATTTTGTAGAAGAAAAAGAAGGAAAAATCACGGCATTTGAGTTTAAATGGAAAGATAAAAAAACAAAATTTCCAAAAAAATTCTTAGATGTCTATGACGCAAATGGGCTTGTAATTGACAGAGATAATTTTAGGGTTTTTGTAAAAATAAAAAAATAAATACTAGCGGATAACACATAGCGTGATAACCGAAAAGCCCCTCCGCCGCTGCGGAAAAAAAGCCCGAAAGAAGAAACACTCTTTCGGGCTTTTCGGTCTATTGCCTGTCCAATTGTACTACTACAACGGGATAAATTCAGCGACGCTATAATCCGAAAAATCAGACAGTTGCTGCAACAAGAAATTTTATGAAAACGAAGCACATCTTTTAATCCGGCTTTTCTTTTTATAATGATGAACCTTTTTGAACTTTTTATCAAAAAGTTTGTCAAAAGCCTTTATGTCAATGCTGGCCTTATGTTTATGTGCCTTGTTTTTTACAGAGCCGGCTCCGGAGCCTGCCGACACGGACGAATATCCTGGATTTCTTGAATTTCCGTTAATTGTGATCTGTCCCCTTGTTTTTTGTTGCGGCAGGGAAACCTGCTGATTTTGATCGTTGTTCATCGCAACCTGCCCCTGAACCTGTATCTGCAGCTCAGGAACCTGCTGGTTTTTACTTTCGTTCATAACAGCATTTGCCGGCGGATTATTTCCTTCTGATAAATTTATATTGTTGGCATTGACTTGCGGAAACTGGTTTCCCAACATGCTGACATCCGTATTTGCCGGCTCATTTTGTGAATATGCGCCTATTGAAACCAGCAGAAAAGTAACTAAAAATAAGTTCTTCATAATGATTTTTTTAAATAAAAAAATGAAAAAGAGAGGGTTACGATTAAGCAAAAAAAATGCCAGAAATCAGTTCATATTAAATATTATACCTAATTTAGTCTTCGAAAAAATTTTTAAAACCAAAACCAATAAAAAAATGAAAAAAATCTTTGTTTTATTAAGCGTGATTGCCCTTGGCAGCTTACTTTTTCAAGGGTGCCAACCCAAAACCACCAAAAAAGTATTAACCAAAGAAGATTCCGTTATGCAGTCGAAAGTGAATGAATACGCTACAGTGAAACTTACCTCTGATATAAGCAAACTTACCGCAAAAGAAAAACAACTTGTGGCCGCCCTTATTGATATTGCCAAAATCATGGACGATCTTTACTGGCAGCAAACTCTCGGTGATAAAAAGGTTTTTCTCGACAGCATCAAAAGCGATTACGTAAAACAATTTGCCCTTATCAACTACGGCCCCTGGGACCGGCTCGACGACAACAAGCCTTTCATAGCCAAATATGGCGAAAAACCTGCCGGTGCGAACTTTTATCCTAAGGATATGACCAAAGAGGAGTTTGAAAAATTGGACAACAAAGATAAAACCAGCCTGTACACTGTTATCCGTCGCAACGAAGATAAAAGTTTAAAGGTCGTTTGGTATCATGACGAGTACAAAGAACAACTTCAGAAGGCATCAGAACTACTTAAAAAAGCATCAGAACTTGCCGAAGACGAAGGCCTGCAAAAATACCTGAAACTGCGTTCAGAAGCCCTGATTAGCAGTAACTATCAGCCCAGCGACATGGCATGGATGGACATGAAAACCAATCGTATCGATTTTGTGGTTGGCCCGATCGAAAATTATGAAGACGCCCTTTTCGGACACAAAGCGGCCTTTGAATCTTTTGTGCTGATCAAAGATATGGAATGGAGCAAAAAACTGGATAAATATATCAGCATGTTGCCCGACATTCAAAAACAATTGCCCGTAGATGAAAAATATAAAAAAGAAGTTCCGGGAACAGCTTCAGACCTTGGTGTTTATGATGCCGTTTATTATGCCGGCGACTGCGATGCCGGCAGCAAAACTATTGCCATCAACCTGCCGAATGATGAAGAGGTTCAGCTTGCAAAAGGCTCGCGCAGGTTGCAACTGAAAAACGCCATGAAAGCAAAGTTCGACAACATCATGATGCCGATTGCTCAAAAACTGACCGACCCGGCACAACTGAAAAATGTAAAATTCGATGCGTTTTTTAATAATGTGATGTTTCACGAAGTAGCCCATGGCCTCGGTATAAAAAATACGATCAACGGAAAAGGCACGGTGCGCGAAGCGTTGAAAGACGAGTATTCAGCTTTTGAAGAAGCTAAAGCAGATATACTTGGATTATTTATTGTGACGCACCTGATCGAAAAAGGCGAGATCAAAGAAATTACTGTAGAAGATTGTTTCATCACTTATATGGCTGGCATTTTCCGGTCGGTACGTTTTGGAGCGGCAAGCGCTCATGGCAATGCTAACATGATGTGCTTTAATTTTTTCGAAAAAGCAGGCGCTTTTACCCGTAATGAAAAAGGTTTCTATACGGTAGACAACGTAAAAATGAAAGAAGCAATGAACCAGTGGGCTGCCGCCATTCTGGTTTTTGAGGGTAACGGCGATTATGACGGTGCTGCTAAATACCGGAAAGAAAATGCCACGGTAAACCAGCAACTTCAAAAAGAACTTGACGGACTGAAATCGGCAAACATTCCGAAAGACATCGTTTTTGAGCAGGGCAAAGAAATTCTCGGGCTTTAATTTATTTTGTTTTTTCACAAGAAGCTGAAGGTTTCGGCGTTTATCTGAAAATAAATCTTTTTCTATGAAAAAATTAATGTGGTCATTCCTGTTGCTATTCTTTGCAGGGATATTAAACTCCTTTGCACAGGCTTACCAGATGACCGATGGTGCTGCCGCTATCAGGATACAGAAAGACATCTGTATTCTGGCCTCCGACTCGCTGATGGGGCGCGAAAGCGGAACCCGGGGCGAATGGCTGGCGCGTAAATACATCGAAGCACAATACAAAGAAATAGGCTTAAATCCCCTGTTTGATACTTCTTATTTTGAGTCTTTTACGTATTCAGATGTGGATTTTTTCGGGGCGGGGACGGCTGCTGAGGTGAATGGAAAAAAATTACAGATCTATAAAGACTATTACCCGATAGGATTTTCATCAAATGATACGGTATCGGGAGAAATGATTTATACCGGCACCGGGATATACTGCGAAGAAGCCGGTATCAACGACTATCAGAATCTTAGCCTTGCCGGGAAGATCGCCGTGATCGACCTTGCGGTTTCAAATAAAATCATGGAGAAGAAAAACGTTTGGGACAGCGCACAGAAGGTCGTACGGGTGAAGAGGGCTATGAGTTATGGCGCGATAGGCGTGATTTTTATTTCTACTGAGAAAAATTACGGCACCCCATCGAAGGATCCCAATTTTTATAAAGACCGTGTGATGATCCCTGTTGTATTTGTTACCGACAGCGGAATCATAGATAAAAAAAATCCGGGAAAAGCCATCCTTATGACCGACATTAACCGCTCCGGAACGAGAAAGGCTTACAATGTCGGCGGGTTTATGGATAACGGGGCGGACAATACCGTTGTGATTGGCGCGCATTACGACCATCTCGGCCTGGGATTTTTTGGTTCGCGTGATGAAGGAATATACGAAGTGCATAACGGCGCCGATGATAATGCAAGCGGTGTCGCGGGTGTGCTGGAACTTGCACGTCTGCTGAAAGTATCAGACCTGAAAAAGAATAATTATATCTTTCTTGCTTTTTCCGGCGAAGAAAAAGGACTGATCGGCTCTGAAAAGTTCATAACCAACGGAAGTTATCCCAAAGAAAGGATAAACTATATGATTGACCTTGATATGATTGGCCGCCTGGATGCTAAGAAAAAAATAAAGATCTATGGGACAGGAACCTCTGACTTATGGGACAAAAGCATAGACAATGTCGGTAACAAAGGTTTTAAAATCACGAGAATAAAAACAGGGGTTGGCGGGTCCGATCATATGTCTTTCAATCAGCATCAGATTCCCGCCATTTTTCTGCATACGGGGCTGCATGAAGATTACCACAAAGCGGTGGATGATTGTGGCCTGATCAATTCCGAAGGTGCAAACCAGGTGGTGAAATATGCTTACGACCTTATCAGGTATCTTGATGATAAAGGAAAGGCCAGCTATAAGGTGGCAGGCATGCTTGATGAGATGATGATCAAAAAATAGGTTTTAACCTGAGTTTGGGTTAGAAATATTGTTTTTTACTCCGTTAGGAGTTAAATATCAATAGAAAAGAAATACAAAAGACATTTATTCTCCTTTAGGAGATTAACGTTTTAATAATGTATATGTCCTACGGACAAAATATTTTACACATTTTGTTTTTCTATTGATATTAATTGCCTGCGGCAAATATTAAAATATTAATAATTTGTATTTTGATAAAATAACAATGATTTATTTATCCAGAAATAAGGTTTTTAGTTTGCTTTTTTTCTCTGTTTGTGGGCAATAGCAAAGTGCACAGCAGAGGCGTTTAAGGTAGTTTTACTTCAATCTTGTCGATGACCTGCAGATTGGTATCCACCGCTTCGAGATGAAGCGTATTGCCGATATTTTTTAATGTACAGAAATGATACGCGTTTATGAAGAACTGCGATTCGGGGATATCCTTGGCTTTCTTATAAAAAGGAGCGCCGCCACCAGCCGTGGTGATATAATAGATACCATTTGAATAGGCCTTTTCGTAACAATGGTTATGTGCGCTAAACACAAAGCTTACCTTGTACTTTTCGAAAAGCGGCACGAGGTATTTTCTGAGTTTTTTGTTTTGAGTGTTGTGCGGGCCCGAACTGTACACCGGTAAATGCATGATTACCATGCGGAATTTGCCGGGCGGGCAATTATTCAGGTCGTTTTCAATCCATTGGTATTGTTCGGAACCTTTGGTGTAGTCCGAAAAATTATCGATAACCACAAAATGACAGTTTCCAATATCTACTGAATACCATTTGCCGTTGTTGGGAAGCGCAAAATCGCGCGACATTATTTTGGAATGTAGTTCGTGGTTGCCGTAACACGGATATAAACGGCTGTTATTGATGATGGGCGATTCAATTTTTTCGAATGTAACCCAGGCTGATTTTTTTGATCCGTTGAAAACCAGATCCCCGGTGTGAAATACGGCTAAGGGTTTATACAGCATGATCGTGTTTACCACTGTGCGATGAACCTCATGATTGGAGCGGGTATCGCCGAAAACTACGATAACAGAATCGGTTTGTGAGATTTGTTGTGAAAAAAGAAATGAGATATTAGAAAATATTAGAATCCAAAAAAAAAGATAAATGCGTATTGTTTTCAATTGTTTGTGGTTGAAATTAAAAATGTATTTATTAATGCGAAGGTACAAAACTCATCGGATTATTTTTGAGCTTTTCGTTGTAGCTTTTCAATAAATCGAATTTGCTAAATATTGGAAAGGGCTCGACCCCGCCGGGGTCGCTTTAATTGTACGTCGGGCATAGTTCTTTGAATCTTGCAGAGTGAAAGTCTCTGTACACGC
>CAZMPB010000017.1:10462-36771 GCA_964567775.1 uncultured Bacteroidales bacterium | reverse complement strand
TAGACCCCAAATTTACTACATTTTTTAATATGTTTTATGTGCATACCCCTAAAATAGAATTTCAATTGAATATTGCAATAATTATTCTAATGTCGCATCTCATTTTCTTGTTTAAAAGATTTAAAAAGGTGATACTGCATGGAGATAATCATCATGGTTGGACAACTACTGACAGTCCAGTTCATTTAGATAAGCAAGGTAGATACGAATGGATCATACCATTAGAATCAGAAATATATTTACCTCTTTCTAAAGAATTTTGTCTCTTTATGTTTTATTCAGGTTCTGAAATAAAAACAAATCCTTTAAGAAATCTTGTTTGTAATCGAATTAATGAAATCGACAATAAAACATTTGACATGTTGACAAAGAAAATTGGATGCGATTATGACAGATATTGGATAATGAATATTGAGCTTGGCCCACAAAGAATAGTAGATTAATACTATTGCTAATTGAGTAGGTTGCCCTACCTGTCAGCCGTGGCGGATTAGCCAGTAGGGAGAAACTTTCATCAAATTGCAAAAAGCCCGAATGACGTAATACACTTTCGGTCTTTTTGCTCTACGGTATCCGCATAAATTTATGCGCCTGTAATGATACAGCCCATCGGGGATGTTGAAGAATGTAATCAACAATTCGTGGGATCATGATTTTGTAACGGCTCCATTCAGGTTGCAACAGCAGGCGACAGCTCGGCCGCACAAAACGGGCATTGGCTTCGGCCCAGTCGAAATCGCTTTCATCGTAAATGATCACCTTCAGTTCATCGGCCATTTGAAAAATATCTGCCAGCGGCGGTGCGTTTTTTTTGGGAGAGAGACATACCCAGTCCCAGTTTCCGCTTAATCTTTCACTTCCGGATGTTTCGAGATATGTTTTTATTCCATGCTCTTTGAGCTTAGCGCACAAATAATCCAGATTGTAAAGCAGCGGCTCCCCTCCTGTTACCACAACGGCTTTTGCAGGACATTGCACAGCATGTGCAACAATTTCGTCAGTCGGTGTAAGGGGGTGATAACCGGCTATCCATGATTCTTTGCTATCGCACCAGCGGCAGCCTACATCGCAACCGCCAATGCGAATAAACCACGCAGCTTTGCCGGCCTGTGTACCTTCGCCCTGCAACGTGTAAAACTCTTCCATGAGCGGAAGAAGTTTTCCTTCTCTCAAAAGCCGATCTGTATCCAAATTATTGATAGTACTCTTTTTTTGCCGCTTTCAGGGTGTTCATCAGCAGCCCCACTATAGTCATAGGGCCTACTCCCCCAGGGACAGGCGCAATAAATGAACATTTTTTTGCCACCTCGTCAAATCTCACATCTCCTTTCAGGCGAAACCCTGATTTGGTGCTGCCGTCGGCCACCCTGTGAATACCCACATCAATAACCACGGCATCTTTTTTCACCATATCAGCGGTAACAAATTCCTGTCTGCCTATGGCAGCCACCAGAATATCTGCTTTGGCGCATATTTCCGCTAACTGCTGAGTCTTGCTGTGGCAAAGGGTTACCGTACAATTGGCCGATTTATTATTTCGCGATAAAAGAATACTCATTGGTGTCCCTACAATGTGGCTGCGGCCAATCACCACGCAATTTTTTCCTTCGGTCTCAATCTTGTAGCGTTGCAGCAACAGCATGATGCCGTAAGGCGTAGCCGGAAGATAAGATGGTAGTCCGAGCAGCATCTTCCCTGCATTGACCGGGTGAAAACCATCAACATCTTTTTTAGGGTCGATGGCTTCGATTATCTTTTGTTCGTTGATATGTTTTGGCAGAGGCAACTGTACAATAAATCCGTCGACTTCATCATCTTTATTCAGAAAATCCACGATACCGAGCAATTCCGCTTCCGAACAGTTTTCCGGGTATCTGTATATAGAGGAAATAAAACCTGCTTCTTTGCAGGCACGTTCTTTTGAAGCAACATAGGTCTGGCTGGCAGGGTCCTCCCCGACTAACACGGCTGCAAGGTGCGGAACACGGCCTGTTTCAGCTAACATTTTGCGGACCTCATTGGCTATTTCTGTTTTAATCTCATCAGAGACTTTTTTTCCATCGAGTAGAACCATTATGTATAAATTTAGATTATGCAAAAGTAAATAATCTGTATCATTCAGAAACAATTTTTTATCGGTCGACCATGCATCAATATTTGTAAATTACCTCAAAAACAAATAACATGATAAATCCAAAACAATTTCCAACTTCGGATTTTTTTTTTATATTTGCCGTGAACTAAATTATTAAAACAGATGTTTGAAAATCTAAGTGAAAAATTCGACCGCGCGTTCAAGATCCTCAAAGGACAAGGGCACATTACCGATATCAACGTGTCCGAGTCCTTGAAAGAAGTAAGAAAAGCCTTGCTCGATGCTGATGTGAGCTATAAAATTGCAAAAACCTTTACCGAGGATGTCAAAGCAAAGGCCCTTGGACAGAATGTATTGACATCTGTATCGCCCGGGCAGCTGATGGTGAAAATTGTTCATGATGAGCTGACACAGCTTATGGGCAGTGAAAAGTCGGATATCAATCTCAAGGGCAGCCCTGCGATTGTGCTCATTGCGGGTCTGCAGGGCTCCGGAAAAACCACTTTTGCCGCGAAACTGGCCAACTACCTGAAAACAAAAAAAGGTAAAAACCCGATGTTGGTCGCTTGTGACGTATACCGTCCCGCTGCTATTGAACAGCTAAAAGTTCTCGGAAATCAGATCGAGGTGGAAGTTTATAGTGATGAAGAGGATAAAAAACCGGTTTCACTGGCTAAAAAAGCTATCAGCTACGGAAAAGAAAAAGGGCATAACGTAATCATCATCGACACGGCAGGCCGCCTGGCTGTTGATGAAGAAATGATGAACGAAATATCAAACATCAAGGATGCCGTAACACCCCACGAAATATTATTTGTCGTGGATTCCATGACGGGACAGGATGCCGTGAATACGGCTAAAGCATTTAACGATCGCCTGAATTTTGACGGAGTGGTGCTGACAAAACTCGACGGCGATACACGCGGCGGAGCTGCCTTGACCATCAGGTCAGTTGTAGACAAACCCGTGAAATTTAGCGGGCTTGGCGAAAAGATGGATGCCATCGATGTATTTCATCCTGAGCGTATGGCAAGCCGCATACTTGGCATGGGCGATATCGTTTCACTCGTTGAACGGGCCCAGGAACAGTATGATGTGGAGGAAGCCCAGAAACTTCAGAAAAAAATCGCCAAAAACCAGTTCAACTTTAATGATTTCATAAGCCAGATAAAACAGATCAAAAAAATGGGTAATGTGAAGGATCTGGTAGGCATGATACCGGGCATGGGCAAAGCCATGAAAGATGTTGAAATTGACGATAATGCTTTTAAAGGAATTGAGGCAATCATTGGTTCAATGACCCCCGAAGAAAGAGAAAATCCTGATGTCATCAACGGCAGCCGCCGCAAACGCATAGCAGCCGGCAGCGGCAACAGCATACAGGAGGTAAACCGGCTGATAAAACAATTTGAAGATACCCGGAAAATTATGCGTTCGATGACCAACGCCGGGAAAAATCCTGTGAAACAAATGAGGAATATGCGTCAGATGATGAGGAAATAGGGAGTCGGGAGTCAGGAGTCGGGAGTCGGGAGTCAGGAGTTGGGAGTTAGGAGTCAGGAGTCGGGAGTTAGGAGTCGGGAGTCAGGAGTTGGGAGTCAGGAGTCAGGAGTCAGGAGTCAGGAGTCGGGAGTTAGGAGTCGGGAGTCGGGAGTCGGGAGTCGGGAGTCGGGAGTTAGGAGTCGGGAGTCGGGAGTCGGGAGTTGGGAGTTAGGAGTCGGGAGTCGGGAGTCAGGAGTTGGGAGTTAGGAGTCAGTAGTCGGGAGTTAGGAGTCGGGAGTCGGGAGTCGGGAGTTGGGAGTTGGGAGTTAGGAGTCGGGAGTCGGGAGTCGGGAGTTGGGAGTTAGGAGTCAGGAGTCGGGAGTTGGGAGTCAGGAGTCAGGAGTCAGGAGTTAGAAGTAAGAGGTTAAAAGTTGGAAGTAATAAAATTGGAAGTATTTAATGTAAAACTAAAAATAGAAATTATGAAAAAATTTAAAAATTTACTTTTATTGGCTGCAGCATTTTTGTTGTTTCAAGCCGGTGGGTATTCACAGCCCGGATCATCATGTACCAACCCATATGTGATTACCGCCTTACCTTTTAACCAGACAGGCATGACGACGGACGGCTTTCCCGATACATTTGATAATACCGATGCCTGTACCAGTAATTATATGACCGGTAACGATTTCATATTCACCTACACCCCGACATTCGATCAGTATGTCAATATTTCTTTGGCAAATACCGGAAATGCTGTGGGGTTATTTGTAACCGATAACTGCCCCGATCAGGCGGGAGCCGTATGTGTTGCGTCAAACGAAGGCATGCTTGGTAATCCTTCCGTGAGTAATGTTATACTAAACGGCGGAACAACTTATTACATTATTGTTTCTACGATGGATCCGATCTATATATTGCCCAACCCTTCAACGGCTTTTGACATACAAATGAGTATGATCAACCCTTATGATATGGCTGTAACAAGCATCATCAGCCCAGTGTCGGGTTGCGCCCTCACCGCTGCTGAGGATATCACCCTGGAACTGGCGAACCTGGGCATAGCACCCTTAGATTCATTTCTCGTGGAATTTGTTATTAACGGCAGCACCATTGTTACTGATACAGTGTATGGGCCAATCCTGCCCGATAGTACCCTGCAGTTTACTTTTACTGTAAAAGGTAATTTTTCCACACCCGGCACCACGTATAACCTGGTTGCCTACACAAAATTAGCCGATAGCGATCCTTCTAATGATACTGCAACTATGCTGGTAAACAACGCTCCTGTCATCAGCGCTTTTCCTTACCTCGAAAACTTTGAAAGCAGCAACGGTGGATACGGCAGCAGCGGCACACTTTCGTCATGGGACTGGGGAACACCCAACAAATCAGTGATTACTCATGCTTCATCACCCGTCAAATGCTGGGTTACAGGTCTGACAGCGAACTATAACCAGGGCGAAGCTTCCTACCTCAACTTTCCCTGCCTTGATTTTACAGGCCTTACAGCTCCTGTGCTGGAATTTGACCTTTGGGTAGCCACTACAGGAACATTAGACTATTGCCGTGTGGAATATTCCAAGGACGGCGGCATTACCTGGCAAATACTGGGACAACAAAATGATCCTATTAACTGGTACGATGGCGCCAACGGCTGGGCCAGCCCGGGTACCGACTTTATGACCGTTCGCCACCGCATGGACAGTCTGGCCGGTAATCCCGATGCCAAACTAAGGATATACTTCTATGGCAGCCTACTCAGCCAGTCCAACGGGGTAGCTATTGACAATATTCATATTTACCAGGCACCAGCCAGTGATCTGGGAATCACCGAAATCCTTTATCCCGGCAACGCCTGTGGACTTACAAACAATGAATTCATGCAGGTTACCATCGAAAATTTCGGTACCGCAGTACAGAGCAATTTCAATATCGGATTCTCCATTAACGGTGTTAATGCTTCTCCTGAAATGGTAAGCACGGCCATCAATCCCGGCGCTTCCATGCAATATACTTTTACTACACCTGCAAACCTAAGTGCCGTGCAGCAATATGTTATCAAATGTTATACAAGCTTAGTGGCCGATGCCGACCTTACCAACGACACCAGCGCCATTACCATTAACAACATGCTCGGCGTCAGTGCCTATCCTTATCTGCAAGATTTCGAATCCAGCGACGGCGGCTGGGTAAGCGGCGGGTTAAACTCTTCGTGGGCCTGGGGCACACCGGCAAAACCCATTATCAACCATGCGGCCTCCCCTACCAAATGCTGGGTTACCAACCTGACCACCAATGCCAACATGTTGGAAATGTCGAACCTGATGGGCCCGTGTTTTGATTTCACAACACTCACGATGCCGGTCATTGAATTTAATATATGGTATAATACGGCTTCTATGGCGCCTGGCATGGACAGTATCGTCCTGCAGGTTTCCATCGACAGCGGAGCCACCTGGAAGCGCGTGGGAAACATGTTTGATGCCAACTGGTATAACACTCAATATGGCTGGAGCGGCAACCTTTCGGACTGGACACATGTGCGTCATACCCTTGATTCGGCGGGTGGACAGCCCAATGTCCGTCTCCGTCTGTATTACTATGGCCCCTACGCTACCATTTGCGAAGGTGTGGCTATTGATGACATCTATATCCACGAAGCTCCGGTAAACGATCTGGGGGTTACCGATATGTATGCCCCGGTGAGCGGCTGCAGTATGACAAACCATGAAATTGTCGCCGTTTATTATTCCAATTTCGGGCAAAATACACAAAGCCATTTTCCTGTCAGCTATCAGATCAACGGGGGACAATGGATTACCGATACCATCAATACACCCATATATTACAATGAAACCCTCTTCCATAGTTTTACCCAAACAGCCGACCTTTCGGCTCCTGGGGTTTATGTTTTTAATGTTACCACGGGCTTGAACAACGACGAAGACAGTACTAACGATACCCTCACATTAACGATAACCAACAGCACGGGTATCAACACTTTTCCCTACACCGAAAACTTTGAAACCAGTAACGGTGATTGGTACACCGAAGGCAGCAGTTCGTGGGCCTGGGGTGTTCCTGCTTCACCAGTAATAAATTCAGCTCATTCGCCCACCAAAGCGTGGAAAACCAACCTTACCGGCAACACGCTCAGTGGGGAAGAATCCTACCTGTACAGCCCCTGTTTGGATTTTACAGGATACAGCAGCCCCACCATTGAATTGTATGTCTGGAACGAAACCATGATGATGATGGGTGCAACAGCCGTACTGGAAGCTTCTATTGACGGCGGCATGAGCTGGTTTGTGGTTGGTCCCAATGAAACCACCGACTGGTATACGGCCGGATTGATGGGCGGCAACACATGGACAGGCAGTTCGGCAGGCTGGGTTTATAAAACTCATATCCTCGATAACTGTGGCAACCAAAGTGGAGTAAAACTAAGAATACATTATATGCCCGGCCAGTTTTCCATGACCCCGGAAGAAGGTATTGCTATTGACGATATTCATATTTTCGATTGCATTATGGCTGTTCCCGGCTTTAGCTATACTGCAAACGGAGTCTCTGTTTCCTTTACCAATACTTCCACCGGTGCCCTGAGCTACTTATGGAAATTTGGCGATGGCACCACCAGCCCCAATACTAACGCTTCACATACCTATTCCACTTCAGGAACCTATGCCGTAACCCTGGTGGCCTATAACGACTGCGGAGCAGACTCAGTAACTCAGAATATTACGATTACCATTGGTGGCATTGATGAAAATTTATCAGGGAACAATATTATTTGTTCACCAAATCCGAGCAATGGATCGTTCAATCTGATCATTAACCAGCTTGTTTCAGGAAAAATAAACATGACGATTTATAGTCTTACCGGTCAGGAAGTTTTAAATAAAACAATAATTATCGATTCAGATAATATGACGCTACCTGTTGATATTTCTGATTTGGGCAAAGGAGTATATTATTTGCATCTCACCGGAAAAGACGTGAACGCTATCCGGAAAATTGTGGTTGAATAGTATTATTTGACCAGGATATTACCAAGGCCGGCAGCAAACTGCCGGCCTTTTTTGGGTCTGTTCCTTTCCATATTTTTGTAAAAAATGCATACTGAAAGCATGAAACATTATTTTATAAAATTTTTTTCATATATTTGTAATTCATAAGCAATTATAATTAAATCCATTTCTATGAAGCAATATTATATCCACGACGGGCAAAACCAGCAAGGTCCATTTGATTTTGAACAATTAAAGAATATTAAACTCAGCCGGGACAGCATGGTTTGGTGCGAAGGCATGGAAACCTGGAAAGCTGCAGGAGAAGTTGAAGAACTGAAGACGTTATTTGCAGCCGTTCCTCCCCCATTACCCCAGAATGTAAATGTACCGCCACCTCTTACCCCACCTTCAAAGCCGGAATCCGTTCCCGGAAAAAGTAAAAAGAATGGATTACTATGGATACTTCTGGGTGCTGGTCTCGGCACGGTTTTAGTCGTCGTACTGGTGGTTTTTCTCTCGTTAAAGTCATGCAATTCTTCGGTAGAAAACGGCCTTACCACTGATTCTACTTCAGTTCAGGCTGATTCAGCCGCATCTGGCATGCTGCCAGAAGGAACTCCCGGAAAAGAAGGAGCAAAAAACTCAGGCACGGCAAGCTCAGCCAGTAATGATAAAAACGCTCTTGAAGCAGCCCAAAAAGAAGAGGAGCAAAAAACCTCCTACCGCCGAAACTGGAGAAATTACGTATATGCAAGGGCAAACTATGAATCCGGGCCTTTCGGAATTGTTATTAATCCGACTGTCACTGTTACCAATAGCCTGCCTTATTATGTAAATGAAGTAACTGTTACCCTCAACTACATACTTTCAACCGGTGGTGTCTGGAAGACAGAATATGTTAAATTTACCGGGCTTGGTGCGAACAGTTCCCGTACCAAAAATGCCCCGCCCACTGACAGAGGAACTTCAATTCAGGCAAGAGTCAGCCATATTTCATCGAGCTCTCTGGAACTTTATTCGAATTAATAAATCAGACAAACTCAAATTTTATGGATGAAGACCTGCATCACATAGTTTTTAAATCGCCCATTGGCAATATTCTTATCGAAGGGACGAACAAATTTATTTCTTCCATAAATTTTTATGATGAAAAAGACGAAATAAGGCAGACTTCTACTCCATTACTAAAAATATGTGCTAACCAGCTTCAGGAATATTTTACCGGAAAAAGAAAAAAATTTTCCATCCCGGTGCAGCAGGCCGGGACAGATTTTCAGCAGCGTGTCTGGTCCGAGCTTAGTTTGATTCCTTACGGGCACTTGGACAGTTATGAAGAAGTTGCCATAAAAATAAAGGATAAAAAGCTGGTACGCGCTATTGGAAATGCGGTAGGAAGAAACAATATTTCAATCATTGTCCCCTGCCACAGGGTGGTTGGTAAAAATGGCGATATGACAGGATATGCAGGCGGATTATGGCGTAAACAATGGCTGATAGAACATGAACAATATTACTTGCTGAATTTTAATCAGTAGTTTTTAACTGCCCTGCCAACCTGTGTTTGCCGATCATAACGATAATTCTTTCGGCAAAAAGAAGGAATACCACAGGAATAATAAAAAATAAATACATCAGGTTGATGTGTGGCATTTTAAAAGAGTTTAAAATTTCTTTTGCTGATGATATCCAGGCAGGTGTTTGTATTTCAACGGCGGCGCCTGACACAAAAGCCAGCGCAACAAGGGCAAGCATAAAAACAAACATGATGGCGCTGAATTTTATCAGTGTCCTTCTGCTTTGGGCCTTGCGTAACATAATTTTCTGGTGAAGTTCAACCTGCTGCATTACACGATTGGTCATCGCCGGAGGGGCTTGCAGGATATTTTCAGCAGATAACAACGCATCCAATGATCTGTAAAGGTTGTATTGCTCGCAGCAATCGCTGCAAACAGCTATATGGGCTTCGGCTGCTGTCCGCTCTGAGAGTGTCAGCGTAGCATCGGCAAGTCCCATGATCGTTTCTTCTGATAGATGTTTCATAACAGCGAATATACGTTTTCTTTCAATTCATTTTTTATAACTTCAGACAATTTATTACGCGCCCTGAACAATTTTACCTTAGTATTGGAAAGGCTCAGGTTCAAAACTTCAGAAATATCACTCAGCGACTGATCTTCCAAATAGAACAAGGTAACAATGGAAGCTTCGTCTTCGGGCAGGGTGCTGATGGCTTTTTCGACATAATAGGTCCGGTCTTTTTTACGGGCAGGTTCGTCATCATTGGCTATCGCAATATGAACTTCGTAGATGTTCTGATGTGCCGGTTTTCTGCGTCTTACTTTTGTCATGGCCATGTTCAAAACAATTTTATAAAACCAGGTGCTGAACTTTGCTTCACCTTTATAACTTTGCAGTGAGGTGTAAGCTTTTAAAAAAGCATCCTGGGTCACTTCTTCGGCATCTTCCTCATTTTTAGTTATCCTCATGGCCAGCGTATAAGCGAAATGTTTGTAGGCATCCACCAGTTTTCTGAAAGCTTCTGTATTGCCCTGCAGGCATTCGTTGATCCAGAGTTGCTCTTCCTTGTTCATAACACTATACAATAGACGCCGGGTTTAATGCAATGGTTACAAATTTTCTCAACAATTTTATAAATTTACACAAAAAAAATGAAGTACCACCTTGATCATAAAAAAATATTTTCTCAAAACATAGAAAATCAATTATGTACAAGAAATACAAAATTTTTTTGTGTATTTTTGTAACCGGAACGGAAATCGTGGCGTCATACTGACAAACCAATTAAAACTTAAACATTATGGAAACATTTTTCGGAGTATTAGTACCTATTACATTGTTCCTCGGATTATTCACCACACTGGTATTTATGCGTAAATACCAAAACGACGAACGTATGGCAATGATTGAAAAAGGCATGGAACCAGCCACCAAAAAGAAAACAGACCGCTTTGGCACCCTGCGTTTTGCGCTGCTATCGATAGGCGTTGGTATCGGCATTGTATTATCAATTATCATTGTGCAGTTTATCCCAAAAGAACCGCATCAGGTAACCAAGACCTCCTCATCGGAAAAACTGAAAATCATTTTGAACAACTTACCTGTGAAAACGACAGCCGATTCATCATCAAAAACGCTGGTCATCAACAAGGATACCGTTCGCGAATCGGAAGTAACAGTTGTTGAAAAGGAAATAGAAGAAGAACTGGAGAATATACCCACTGTCACGGAAGAATATACTGAATATTCGCGCGATGGCGGTTTGGTGGGCGCCATTTACAGCGGCATGATACTCATCTTTGGCGGCCTGGGTTTGCTTATGGCATACCGCATACGCAGCAAACAGAAAAAAACCGAGGAATAAGCAAGTGATCATTTTCAGAAAACCGGGCTAAAATGTCCGGTTTTTTTATGCGTTGAAAATACTGTCGGGGTGACGACCAAGGACGACAGCTTTCACACAGTCACCCCGACAGCCACATAATTAATATACAGCAACCTTTTTACCAATATAATATTTTTCGCTTTGAAAACATACGAGATACAATCCTTTAGATAATCCGGAAGTATTGACAGATATGCGATTACGACCATTTAAACCATTCTCTGAAATCTTTTGGCCGCTTATATTATACAAAATAATTTCAAGATTTCCCTGTTCATCAAGGTTGTTGCATCTGACATTTATAATTTCAAGAGCAGGATCGTAATTGACATTAAAATCTGAGTTGCCGAATATGTCATTTTCAGAAATGCCAACCGGTGTCATAAGCTGGGGTATTCCGGCCCAAACAAAAGAACTGTCCACGGTAATTATCCGGTAAGCCTTGTAAACACAAGCAGCCGTCTGGATATAACGGACACCGTTTGCCCAGTTTTCATCCACGACATCTCCTGCCCTGCTGGCTACCACATTCTGATGCACATGGCCCGCCAGGACAATATCTGCATTATTGGAATCGCAAATATCCATAAAAACGGAACGGTTGTTAATTATTGAACCATCTTCCACGTCAAGGATCGTACCCGTGTTGGGCGAGCCATCGGCATTCGTTCCGTTCACATTTATAGTCGGGTGATGCATCACAATGATCTTCTTTTTTGAGGGATTACTGACCATGACATTTCTTAACCAGTTACACTGGCCGTTGGTAAGCCCGGAACCCTCTATATTATCAACGTCCCAGTCAATCCACACAGGGCGTAATTGGTTATATCCCGAAAACATAAAAACAATGATGGCATTTTCGTGAGTGATAAAATAATCTGTAGGCGGGGCTAAATAAGAGGTGTAGCCTCCGAGAGACTGGTCGGTGACTGGTGGGATCAGCGTAGAATAATAATCATGATTGCCAGGTACAAAATAGATGGGAATTGTTTCGGCCGCATCGATAAAATAATCTCCGTTTCCCGGATTGGTAAGTTGTGACGGGAACAAATACTGTGTCAGCAAAGGATACGTCCCATCTCCGACGCTTCCTGCATTTGAGATATCGCCACTGGCAACAACAAATGCCGGTTTTGGATTCAGGTTATTGATGGTTGAGATCATCTGTGAAAAAATAATTCCGTTGCTGTCGATGCTGCCCACCAAAGGCGTTTCATTAGAAACATGGATGTCGCTGATATGAACAAATGAAAACTGTCCTTGTGTAGTACCCGTCAGTAATGAAAATAAAGGGAACAGATAAAAAATGATACGCTTCGATATTCTCATAATGTCGTAATATTAATTATTCATGAAAAGTTTAGGATGTAATCTTTTATAAAGATACGATTTTTTTTCATTATAAAACCTTTACCGATGAGCTTTCTGTAATATTCTTTTTGTAATTAATTTTTTTTTACTTTTATGCTTTGCATTTGGGAGGGAGAGGCTGTCTCAAAAGCCTATTTTCATTGATATTTTTCTCCGTGGTTCTCTGTGTTATCTCCGTGAACCTCTGTGTAACAGTGAAATAAAAATTACACAGAGTGACACTGAGGACACACAGAGCTACACAGAGGTCTTTTGAGACAGCCTCTTTTACAAAGCAAGAGCAAAAGAATTCGGATTATTGTAATCACTTATTAGCTTATTAATTCAGAAAAAACTCAGTATGGAATACCGCGAAAATGAACAGTTGAAATTAGCCGCAGAATTTGTTCAATATACCAACAAAAACATTTTTATCACAGGCAAAGCGGGTACCGGCAAAACCACGTTTCTTCATAACTTAAAAAAGATCACACCGAAGCGCATGGTTGTTGTTGCGCCAACAGGTGTCGCAGCCATCAATGCCGGCGGGGTTACCATACATTCGTTTTTCCAACTGAACTTCGCCCCTGCCATTCCCGAAGTGCTGCGGGCCAAAAAAGCAGATGCCAGTGCTGAAGGATATCAGCACAAATTTAGCCGAAACAAGATCAGGCTCATCAAGTGTATCGACCTGCTGGTGATTGATGAAATTAGTATGGTACGGGCAGATATTCTGGATGCTGTTGACGAAGTGCTGCGAAAATACCGCGACCGCTCCAAACCCTTTGGAGGTGTGCAGCTGCTGATGATCGGTGACCTGCACCAGCTTACCCCGGTCATAAAAGATGATGAATGGAATATCCTGAAGGAATTTTATGACAGCATATATTTTTTCGACAGTTTTGCTTTAAAAAAATCCCAACCTATCAGTATCGAGTTAAAAGAAATTTTTCGTCAGTCGGATACATATTTTATTGATCTTCTCAACAAAGTACGTGATAATATGATCGACGCCCGGACAATAACCGAGATCAATACGCGACACATACCCGGATTTATACCAAATGATGAAGAAGGCTACATAACACTGACAACCCATAACGCGAATGCCTTTAATATAAATCATGCAAAACTAAAGGAGATCAAAACTGATTCACATGTTTTCCATGCCGATATCGATGGAGAATTTCCGCCTTATGATTTTCCTACCGAAGCAGAACTCGTGCTTAAAACCGGAGCTCAGGTGATGTTCATAAAAAATGACCCTTCGCCCGAAAAACGCTATTATAACGGGAAGATCGGAAAAATAACCCGGATCGAAGATGAGTCCATTTTTGTAAAATGTCCCTCAGATACCTCAGAGATCGCGGTAAGCAAGGTTGAATGGGGAAATATTAAATATTCGCTCAACGATGACACCAAAGAGATCGACGAAAATGTTATCGGCACTTTTAACCAGATACCCCTAAGATTAGCCTGGGCAATTACCATTCACAAGAGCCAGGGCCTGACGTTCGACAGAGTTATTATCGATGCCAATGCTGCTTTTGCCTATGGGCAGGTGTATGTTGCATTAAGCCGTTGCCGGACTTTTGAAGGCATCGTCCTGTGTACTCCCATCTCGGTATCGGGTATCAAGACCGATATATTGGTATCCAGTTATTCTGAAGAAGCCCGGCAAAACGAACCCGGTCCGGAAAAACTTCTCGAAGCTAAGAATCATTTTCAGCAGGACCTGATCTTCGAACTTTTTGATTTTAAACTTATCAGATACAGGTTTGATGATCTGCTGAAACTTACCACCACAAATGCAAATGTTCTTGATGCTGGCCTGATCAGTGAATTACAGGAAAAAAGAAACCTTTTTGAGACTGAACTATTGCAGGTTGCTGACAAATTTAAATCTCAACTAACTCAATTTATGCAGGCGGCTGTGCTCCCCGAAGAAAACCCCGAACTACAGGATCGAATCAAAAAAGCATCCGCCTACTTTTCTACAAATATCAAAACTAATTTGCGCGATTATCTGGAAAAAATCCATTTTGATACTGATAATAAAGCGATAAAAAAGGATTTGACTGATAGTTTAGATAAATTCCAGAAAGATCTGTTCGTCAAATTATCATGCCTCGAAAATAGTATAAATGGTTTTGAAACCATATCCTATATCAGAAAAAGAAGCGATGCAGAAGTTGATTTCCGCCCGACGAAACAAAAAGCAATTGCCCAGCCTGTAAGTTCCGTGAATGTAAAACATCCTGGACTCTACAACAATTTAAAGCAATGGCGGAATAACTTGGCTAATGAGCACAACATTCCTGTCTATCTGGTATTGCCGCAAAAAACCATCGCTGAACTGGTGAATAAGCTCCCCACGACCATCCCTGAATTGAAAACAATAAAAGGTATCGGGCAGGCAAAAGTTCAACAATACGGAGAAGATATACTTGGCTTTATCAGGGAGTATTGCGAAGATAACGATATCGTTCCTGAACAAATCGAGATCCCCGTTAAAAAAGAAAAAAAAGAAAAAATAAATTCCAAAAAGATCAGCCTCGAACTGTATCAGTCGGGCAAAACCATTGCTGAAATTGCGAAAGAACGTGGGTTTTCCATCTCCACCATCGAGGGGCATTTAGCGCAATTTGTCGGAAGCGGAGAACTGAAAGTTACTGAATTTGTTGCTGAAGAAAAGATAAAAAAAGTGTTGGATTTCATAGCCGAAAACCCCCAGAGATCACTGACCGAAATCAAAGATTCGATGGGTGCCAGTATTTCATACAGCGAACTGCATTTCATTTTTCAACATTACAAGAGGATGGTGCTGGAAGAATAAGTCAATCTCTGAATTTCCATTTTTACAAGACTTTAATTATCGGTGAGAAAATACATCATTTTTAATTTTTAATAAATTTTATTTTATGTACTGGTGTCTTAAATCATAAATCCTTGATCGGTGTTCGTAAATCATTTGACCTTTTTAAATACCGAATATTGATTAATGATTTTAGATTTTCGAAGTTCAAAATCCATATTTATCATCCGCCGCGTCGGAACCCTTGATTTCAGAAAAACACTTAATTTTGATGAATAATTTTAATTAAAAAATGGCAGGTCCTCATAAACTTAAATACAAGGCCATCATCATTCAGCACGAAGGCATGGATGCGGCTTATGTTGAATTTCCTTTTGATACGGAAAAAATTTTCGGCAGAAAAGGAAAATTAAAAGTAAAAGCTTTGTTTGATAGTAAAGTGCTGTATCGCGGGAGTCTGTTCAATATGGGCAAAAAAAGCCATGTATTAGGGCTTACAAAAGAGATCCGAAAACAAATAGACAAGACCTTTGGCGACGAAGTGCTGGTGGAAATTGAAGAGGATACTTATAAAAGGGAGGTCGTCATTCCCGAAGATGTTATGTCGCTGTTTGGCAAGAACCCTAATGCAAAGAAGTTTTATGAAAGCCTTTCTTTTACTGACAGGAAGGAATATATTTGCTGGATAGATGCTGCCAAAAGACCGGAAACCAGAAATAAAAGAATTGACTCCTTTATTGAAAAGCTGAATAAACATTCGAAACTCCATGACAAATGAAAGCATCAGCAAAGAATAAAAAAATGCCCGATTTCGCTTCGGGATTATTTGATTCGGGCCGCAAAACTGCCGACATGGCTGTGGAAGCCGTTGACAACAATCCAGAACGTTTTGCTTATTTGCTAAATCTGTGCTTCACCTCATCCTACCCGCTAAATATGCGCGCTGCAAGAGTTATTGAGCTTAGCTGTGAAAAAAATCCGGCATTGATCCTGCCCTGGCTTGATGAAGTGATTGAAAAGATCGCGGTATCCAAAACCGCAGGCGTAAAAAGGGGGTTTTTGAAAACTATTGCGGTATTCATTGATTTCAGTCTTGTAAAAGATAATGGAAAACTGCTTCAGATAGCCTTCGATTGGCTGGCATCCCCGGGAGAAGCTATTTCCGTAAGGTATCATTGTATAACCATTATTGAAAAACTCTGCAAATACGAGCCAGACCTTATTCCTGAGTTCAAAGCATTGTTAGAATTCAGTCTTGATGAAGCATCACCGGGTTTTCAAAACAAGGCGCTGAAAACCTTGAAAAAGATGGAGAGATTGAAAACATTTCCTAGCTAAAAAAATTGTGAAGCCTTGATTGGTATTATTGGTTATTACCAATATATATACAGGGCAAATTCGTGAATTTGCCCTGACTACCGCACCAAGGTATTTATTTTGTCAACTCATACCCTGTATTCTTCCCCTTTTCCATCGCAGGAATTCCGCTTTTCATCCATTCAGGCATAGGTTCTCCTTTCAGGTAATGATCGAAAAACTGTTTCATTCGTATGCTAAGGTCAATGCGGTTCGGCCACTTTTCAAGGTTGTGTGCATCACCGTTATAGTTCAGCATCCAAACAGGTTTGTCAAGCCTGCGCAAGGAAGTGAAAAACTCTATGCCCTGGTACCAGGGAACAGCGCCATCGTTATCGTTGTTCATCATCAGCAGCGGCGTTTTTACTTTATCAGCATAGAAAACAGGTGAATTCTGTATGTATAAGTCCCGGTCTTCCCATAACGTAGCCCCTATCCTGCTCTGCGATTCTTCGTACTGGAACATCCGGCTCATGCCTGATTCCCATCGTATCCCACCGTAGGCGCTGGTCATATTTGTTACCGCTGCACCTGCCATGGCTGCTTTGTAAATGTCGGTCTGCGTCACAAGATATGCCACCTGGTAACCGCCCCAGCTCTGGCCCTGAATGCCGATATTGTCTTTATCAACAAAACTGAACGTCTTGATATATTCAGTGCCGCTTACCACACAGTCGTATGCCGACTTGCCCGGATAGCCCGGTTTATATCTTATATCCGGCATAAACACAATATACCCGTTGCTGCAATAAATAGCCGGATTGATGATGGAACGGCTCGGAGATGGTATCCAGTGCTGGTTGATCTGATCGGAATAGCGCTCGTAAAAATATACAATTACCGAGTATTTTTTTGCAGGATTGAAATTTTCAGGTTTATACAACAAACCTTCGAGTCTAATACCACTGGTAGAAGTCCAGGTGACCATCTCTACACTTCCCCAATAATAATCATTTTGCTGAGGGTTGGTGTTTGAAACCTTTACCGGAGCAGAAAAATTCATGTTTGAATAAAGCACATCAGGATATTGTGCGAAAGACTGTTTACTAAAAATGACCTTATCTGATTTTTTTGCTTTGGAAATAAAATTCATCTGATAATTGTCAAATATAAGTTTTACCGGTAATTTTCCGTTTTTAAGATTCAGTGAAGCAAAACCGCTCTGACGGGTATGAGTATCGAATACGCTTAATAATAATGGCGTTTTTGTATCAATAAATTCAGCTTCTCTGTCTGTACGAACATACCTGTATTCTATTTTAGCGGCCCTGCCGTTTCTTGTAATGTTTTCAGGCGCCACTTTCATAGATGGATCAATCTTCCAGATATCGTATTTATCGTAGATCATCACAAAAGCATCGTTTTCAGTCCATCCTGCAATGCCATAAGGAGAAGGCTCTTCAGGGGCATCGTTTTCTTCATCATAAAAATTTACCGGGATTTTTTTTGTCAGACAAACATGCGTTTTGTTTTTTACCGAATAAACATTCCACGATGAATCGGCAATTTTGTAGTAAAGAAGGTAATTTCCGAACGGGGACATCCTGACATCGTACTGCTGTTTCTTTAAAACGGGTTCCTTTTTACCGGTTTTCACATCAGTTATATAGCAATCCACATAAGAAGGAGATTCCCAGGAAGAGAGTTTCTCATAAGGAATTTCTGTACAAGCATAAGCGATGTTATAATTATTTTTCAGCAACCTGATATTGTCGATTAAAGAATCTGCAAGCTGCACCATAGTTGAATCCTTCACAAAATATACAGCCTGATATGATTTTTTCTTGTCTTTATCAAGCTCTTTCAGTTGCTGTGGCTGCAACAGCCCGTCGGTCCAGCTCCACAGGTCGAGTTTTACTTTTTCGTCATCAAGCAGTGTGTCTTTTGGTTCGGGATACTGACGCGGCGCGATACCGAAATAGATCAGGCTGCCGTCCTCCGAAAACCGCGGAGGCTGATGTTCGCTCAAACACCAGTTTTTCGGAAAATGTGCTTCAATCGTATCAATGATGGTTTTCGGGTTCTCCTGTTTTGATTCCCAATACATCAGCCGGTATTGTTTTACTTTACCGGTATCTTGTGAATACTGGAAAACCATCTGTATGCCAGCATCATCAGAAACAGTATTTTTTGCAGTACCGGGGAATTTAAAAATGGTATCTGTTTTGGGTTTATCAGGCCTGAAAACAGCGACAGCCACCGTATCAACCGAATCCTTTTTTATTGAGATCATGGAAAGTAATTCACCGTTTTTCGAAAAATTGTAATCGGTTACCAGCTTATTTGTATAGCTTATTTCAGTAAGTGGATTATATATCAACAGGTCTGTACCGCTTTGTTTTTTGCCTTTTTTCTTATCTTTTTTGGGTTCTGCGGGCTTTAGGGTTGAAGTATCGGCTTTCTGTGCCGTATCCTTTTTCTCCGGTTTTTCTTTCTTTTCTTCAAGCAAAAATGCCACCCAATCGCCTCCATCCTTCCCGTTCTTAAACGATTTCACATTATCGAATTTTTTCAACGAGCGGTTTTTCAGCATCCACACACCTGCGGAATCTTTAGGAAGATCTTCATCTTTGGTTTTGTTCAGTTTCAGCTTTCTGATGCTGTCTGCAGGTTGTTTTATTTTAAAAACGACAAACTCTGAATTGGCCGAAAATTGGGCATCACAAGCGCGGGGAATGGAATCTTTTATGTTTTTAAAAGGATTCACGAGATACAGGTATCCATCACCTTTCAGGGGATTGATCTCATACATGATCCAGTTTCCATCGTTTGAAATGGCTGCACTTTTAACTGTTTTCCAGTTCGGATATACATTATGGTCAAGGACTTTTTTGCCCTGCTGCCCGAAAATAGTATTTATAGGTAACAAAAAAACTATCAGGATGATAACATACTGTTTCATGGGAAATTAATTTAGCAATAAATGACAAACAAAAAACAAAAACCATCAACAGCAAGGCTATTTCTGATTATTTTTCTGCTTGGTATCAAAATTTATGATCTCTTCTATCTGTTCAGCATCAATGCGTTTAGCAATAATTTTTTTCTTTTCATCGAGCAGGAAAATAACCGGCGTGCTGTAGATGTCATACGTTTCGGCAAAATGCGGGGTCAGCGCCCTGGGGCCGTCAACATTAATGAAAGGCATATTATTTTTACGGATAAATTTTTTCATTTCTACCATACTCGTATCCGTACACACAGCAAAAACCTCCAGCCCGAGTTCGGTTTTCTTTTTGTGATAAAACTCGACCATTTTAGGCACTTCTGTTTTGCAATGCCCGCACTCGTAATCCCAGAAAAGCACCACGGTGTACTTTGCATTAACAGCATAAAGCGACTGAAGCTGCAGGCTGGTATCCTGCATGATCATTGGCGGAGCTTCCTTCCCGATCAATATCGGTTTCAGTTTCATGGCACGCTTTGTAATATTATCAAGTGTCGTTTTAGACATCCATTCGCACTGATTGGTCATGTAATAAGTTTCCACCATATGAACAAAAATTGCGTCGAATCCCATTATTTTTGATGTTTCGTAGACATAAGTGATATACCAGACCACATATTTGAACATCTCTTTATTAGCCCGCGCACGTTCCACCAGTTTGTCCGCTTCGGAAATAATGGTGTCCGGGTGCTGCAGTACCACATTGCTGAAGAAATTATTGATACGGTTATAGAAAACCGGGGTCCTCAAGATTTTATCATCCGAAAAATCAATATTATCCCAATAATGGTTTTTAAAATAAAAATACTTAAAAGTTGAATCTTTACGTCCGTTGGCTAAAGTGGGAGGCTCAGGAATTTCGGGGTCGCGCGAAGAAATAAAAACTGTTGCGATAAAAGTCTGCGGGTGATTTTTGATCAGGTCGAGCTTATAATTTTTAACAAAATCATCAATTTTCTCCATTTCTTTTTTTAGGATCTCAGTGGAATCCTTATTGTCTTTATTCGCGTCCATGCGTTTTTTCAAAGGATCATATTTTTTTTGATTATCATTGATCACATTCAGATACTCATAAAAAAGTTTGTTCTCGTCCGAACCTTTAATTTTCATGTTCTTTACCGCCTCCACAGTGTCGGTCTCAAGCGATAATTCCTGTTCTTTGTTGATAATAAATTCAAAATATTTCTTTTTGGAATAAAGAATAAAATAAATACCTCCCGGTAATGGTTCCTTGCCTGTAAAGGCCATCTCCCCTTTGGAATTTGCTATGGTTGTATCATCAATATATTGGTGCTGTCCGTAATAATGCCCTAGGTAACAGGTATCGTTAACAACGCCTGCAATTTTGACACGGATCTTAAACCCGCCCATGTCAGTTAAAGAATGGTTCTCTGGAATGGATAACGCTGTATTAACTATTAACAACGCAGAAAAGATGATGTTTGAAATAAAAGTAAACATATATAAAAAAAATTAGTCCGGATTTTTCAGCAAATTTAATGCTAAACAAAATAACGCGTGTGTTTTTTATTTATTTTTTGTTCAATTAGCAGAAACAATTTCTAAAGTCATTTTTATTATTTCATGAGCCTATTCCGAAAAGTATGATTTTTTGTAACTTTGAGAAAAATATTTTAGCATGAAAATTTTTCGTTTGTTTTTTGCCTTACTCATAGCCGGCTATCTTATTCTGCCGGATTCTTATGCCCAGATCAGTGCCGGCGACACGATGTCTTTCTGGTCGGTAACCTATATCGATTGGCCACCGCTGGCAGGAACACCGCAACGCAGGATACATGCCACCTGCGATAAAGTGGGCGAACACTGTTATATTTTCAGGGAAGACACTCTGGCTCCTTTTCCGCAACATCAGATAGACACGCTGGTGCACAGGTTCGACAAGCATTTCGTCCCTGAATTAACTTCCGTTTACGGGCCTATGCCCGATGCGCTGGACGGGGATTCGCATGTATTCATCCTTATCTTTTATGAAGAAGACTGGTGCGGCTACTGGGATCCGGCTCAGCAAATAACAGACAGCATGGTGTTCGCCACATGGGGGAGCCATAGTAACGAAAACGAAATAATATACATCGCGTCTGACTGTTTTAACAGCGCTCCCGGCATCACAGCACATGAATTCGGACATATGCTGCACTGGGGCCGCGATCATTCGCCGGAACCTGTAACAAACCCTGTTCAGTATTGGGAAGATGCCTGGATTGATGAAGGATTTTCAACTTTCGCTGCCATATACCTTACTGAAAATATTTTTGTACCTGACGTAATGGATTACCAGGCATTTTTTGAAGATGAGCCCGATATACCGCTGATTTATTTCTCAAACTATAACCAGGTAAAACTTTGGACACTGTTTATGTTTGAACATTACGGCGGATGGAACTATATTTCAGCCCTGATCAATAACCAGCTCAATGGAATTGCAGGAATGGACAGCGCTTTACGGCAAATAAATGCTCCGGTAACATTTGATGAAGCTTTTCAGCATTGGGCGATAACAAATTATCTGGATGATGACAACTTTGAAGGCGGAAAGTACGGATACACACATTATAATTTCAATGCCTGTTATGCTGCCGCAAATCATTTTACCTACCCGACAGGCTTCTGTGTCCAGACAATAAATCCATACGGCACAGATTACATAAACTTTTCTACAACTGTGGCAAACCCAATGACAATAACATTTTCAGGAGATTCCAATTCAAAATTCATGCTGGCCATGATAAAAATGAACATGCCTGCAAATAGTGTTGCAGGTATTGATTATATTGCACTTGATGAAAATAATAATGCCGTGTATCATGCCGACAGCTTTGGGGTGGCCTACAACAAACTTGTCCTTGTTGTCTGCAACGTAGATTCTGCAATACACGAAAGTGGTACTGCCTCTTATTCCTATTTTACGAACAGCACGGCCGGCATGGAAAATCTGGCTTTAACACCTGAAATAAACATCTGGCCCAATCCTGCCGACAGCCAGATAACGGTGAAATCCGATGCAAAACTCTCCGGTTCTGTTTATACCATTTGCAACCAGGTTGGAAAAGTGGTATCCACAGGTAAACTAAGGGATGAAAAAACCATTATTGAAATAAAGGATTTATCCGATGGCGTCTATTTATTCATCATTGGCGATAACATTAAGTACACCTTTAAAGTAATAAAGAATTAGTCAATGAAAAATATCCAAATAACTGGTGGCTTGTTGGTTTTGGTGTGTTTGGGGTTCGTCATCGTTTCATGTCAGCAAAAAACGTCAATACCGGATAAAAACAATACGGACAATATTGAAAAATACCTTGATACAAAGGTGATGGAAACGGCCTATAATGGTAAAGTATTCAGCGCCCATAAGGTTTTCATGGAACAGGACAACAAAATATACCTCTGGGCTTTTATGCAGGAATATTATAAAAGAGATGGTAAAACATTAATCGGTAGCGGCTGGTCGGTTCCATTAATTCTAAATATTGAAAATAGTTCTGACGGCATTATAGTCAGAAGCCATAAAGCACCCCGTGATGGTGAATTATATTCATTAGACATCAAAGACCTATTTCCGGAAAAAATCCGACAAGAAATTTTTGATTTTCCCGGCACACAGGAAATGCGCAAATTAGAAGAGATTTCAGTAAAAAGAAGCGAAAAGTTATAAGCGCTTAAATTTTTACAATTTTCTGAACTATTTCTTTTTTATCGAAAGTAAGTTTTATGTAATATACACCCGGAACCAGCCCCATTGCTGTTGCATCAATGTCTATGATGTGTAATCCCCCATCCTGCTTTTCATTATTTAATAATCGCACAGTCATTTTTCCAGTAATATCAAATAATTCAGCTTTCACATCCATGGATTTTCTCAGAAAATAAGTGCAACTCGTTTTATCATCAAAAGGATTAGGGAATGTGTTGATGGCAAAATCATTATTGGTGAGTTCATTGGTTCCCGCAACACATTCATTTGAATTGTTTGGTTCCTGCTGGTTGAAATAAGCTGATTGTTCAGTGATTTTATAATCCTGTGAACTTCTCTGATATGTCTTGCTGTTAAGGGAAATTATGGGATAACGGCAAGATTCAATATACCAGAAATAATTTACGGCTTCCACTTCAATCGTTGAACAAGGGTTGTATTCAAGTGATTTTTTCACCACTTTAATGCGTAAAGCATTTTTACTTGTTCTGTCAGGCAGAATAAGTGTTCCCATTGCATCGGCGCTCACCGTGTACTGCCCTTCAAAAGTAATATTTCTACCGGCATAAAGAGCCTTGCCCGAAAAATCATCCATGAATTGATCACCATAAAAGAAAGGATATTTCATTTTAACGATTGGGTCGGTATACACCAAGGAAATATCCTTGGTTGTATAACCTACTAATTCAAAAATATTTTCATTGATATTGTGATAATATTCATAGCCGTCTACGGCCATCACCGAGGTATATTTAGCAACATCCTGAAGTGGAACGCCCGGAGTTACACCAACATTTTCTGTTAGTTCCTTCGCTGTATAACTGATTTTCGAAAAGTCCCAGGTCTTATCAGTCCCTCCGGGGCCGGGATCGGTATAAACAAATTCGTATGATTTAACAACATCACCATCACGCAAAGCATTGTTTTTATAGGTCAGAGAAGTCTGTGCAATTGAACCACTAATAACCAGGCACATTAGAGCGTATGAAATTATTTTTTTCATAATTCAGATTTTTTATGCAAAATTAATACATTTTCACAAGATATGCAACACTCACAACAATGATTTTATAACATAGTGTTGTAAATAAATAATCTGTATCTTTAACGTTCCGAAAATGAAAACTATTATATGAACCCCGAAAAATTAATAAATAGTGTTTGTTCCATTGCTAAAACAGCCGGCTCCTTTCTGAGATCGGAGATACATAATATTTCAGGGAAAAACATTGAAACTAAATCCGAACATGATTTTGTCACTTATGTGGACAAAGCTTCGGAAAAATTTCTTATTCAGGAACTGACATCCCTGTTTCCCGAAGCAGGCATCATTGCTGAAGAAAGCCATCAGCAAAAAGATAATAAAAGGTATCACTGGATCATTGACCCGCTCGACGGCACCTCCAATTACATACACGGCATGTCGCCCTATGCCGTAAGTATTGCTCTTACCGATAACGAAAAAGAGATACTCGGCGTTGTTTACGAGGTAGGCCTTGATGAATGCTTCAGCGCTCACATCAACGGTAAGGCTTTTCTAAATAATCAGCCCATCAGGGTTTCAGAGACGCCGGTGCTCGGCAAATCTTTTATGGCCACCGGTTTCCCAAGCAGGGATTATTCAAAATTACAGGAATATATTGAGCTGCTGAAAGCGGTCATGTTCGACACCAACGGTGTGCGCCGCCTTGGTTCTGCGGCCACCGACATTGCCTACGTTGCCTGTGGACGTTTCGATATTTTTTACGAATACCATCTGAGTGCCTGGGATGTGGCGGCAGGCGCTGTGCTGGTAAAACAGGCCGGTGGTAAAGTCAGTGATTTCAGCGGAAAAGACAATTATCTTTTTGGCAAAGAGATCATCACCTCAAACAGTCATCTGCACGAGGAATTTCTATATCTGTTAACCAAATTTTTCGACCATGGACAAAAGGATCATTTTAGTAAAATCTGACATTACCACCCTGCGGGTCGATGCCATTGTAAATGCCGCCAACAACAGTTTGCTGGGCGGCGGAGGTGTGGATGGCACCATACACCGGGCTGCCGGCCATGCACTGCTGGAAGAATGCCGGACACTAAATGGCTGCCCCACAGGACAGGCCAAAATTACCAAAGGCTACCTATTGCCTGCCCGCCATGTGATTCATACCGTCGGGCCCGTCTGGCATGGCGGCAAAAACCACGAAGAAGGCCTGCTGGCTGCCTGTTACCGAAACTCCCTTCAGCTTGCCGTGGCAAACAAACTCAAAAGCATTGCCTTCCCCAACATCTCCACAGGCGTATATGGATTTCCCATCGTTCCGGCTGCAAAAATTGCCATCAGGGAGGTTAAAGAATTTCTGAAGAATAACGAGTCATTTGAAAAAGTGGTCTTTTCGTGTTACGATTACGATAACTACGAACTGTATAAAGAACTGCTGGAAAAAGAATAAAAGCCCTGCACACCGGAATCTTTAAGGTGCCATCCAAAGCAGTGGTATCCTTAGTACTCAGTTTTTTTATCGTTGACCACCCAAAGCTCAAAGGGCTTGTTGAAATCTTGGTGTTTCACATTGATAAACGGGATTGACCTCTGCTCGTAAGGAAGTGGTATCTGCTGATAAATAAAAGAATCGTCGAAACCTGCTGCCGAGGCTTCTTTTTGGGTGGCGGCAAAAAAAACCTGTGCAGGCCTTGCCCAGTATATTGCTCCGAGGCACATGGGGCAGGGTTCGCAACTGGTGTAGAGCACACAATCAGATATCTGGAAGGTACCGAGATTCTTGCAGGCATCGCGGATGGCAACAACTTCGGCGTGAGCCGTGGGGTCGTTAGTAGAAGTTACTTTGTTTGTGCCTTTGCCAACGATCTCACCGTTGCGCACTACAATAGCTGCAAAAGGGCCGCCAGAGAGCGATAAAGCATTTTCGCCGGCCATTTCGATCACGAGGCCGATAAATTTTTTATGGGTTTCGTTTTGCGGAATCATTTAATTTTAATTGGGATTTTGACTTTTTGCTTTGACAAAGCGATATCAATGATCTCCATCATTTCAGTAACATAATGAAACTTCAGCCCATCAATATAACTTTTATTTATTTCTTCAATGTCTTTTTTATTTTCTGCAGATATAATAATATCA
>CAZMPB010000017.1:0-10452 GCA_964567775.1 uncultured Bacteroidales bacterium | reverse complement strand
CTGCCAGTATTTTCTCTTTTACGCCGCCGACAGGCAGCACTTTTCCGCGCAGGGTGATCTCGCCGGTCATGGCAATATTCTTATTGGGTTTGCGCTGTGTAAAAGCCGATGCCAGGGCGGTGAACATGGTCACCCCTGCTGAAGGCCCGTCTTTAGGAGTAGCACCTTCAGGAATATGTATATGCACATTCCAGTTTTCAAAAACTTCGCTTTCTATATCGAGCAGGTGCGAATGTGCTTTAAGGTATTCGTACGCTATCGTTGCCGATTCTTTCATCACGTCGCCCAGGTTACCCGTCAGCGTAAGATTACCCTTGCCTTTGCTCAGGCTCACTTCGATAAAAAGTATCTCGCCTCCCACGGCGGTCCATGCCAAACCTGTAATAACACCGGCGATATCATGCGGAATATCTTTGTCTTTCTGGTAAATCGGGTTGCCCAATATTTCCGTCAGTTCGTTCTGTTGAATGTTCTTATTGTATTTTTCATCCATGGCAATATTCCTTACCCGGTTACGGATAGTCTTGGCGATAGTACGCTCCAGCATACGCACACCGGATTCTCGGGTATAATCATCAATAAGTTTTTCGAGGAGCTTGTTGCTGAATACGATCTGCTTCTCCTGCAATCCGTGTTCTTTGAGTTGCTTGGGAATAAGATGCCTTTGAGCAATTTCGATTTTCTCTTCAAGCAGGTAGCCGCTCAGGTCGATGATCTCCATACGGTCGCGTAAAGCAGGATAAATGGTTGAAAGATTGTTTGCCGTAGCAATGAACATCACCCTGGAAAGATCGAAATCGACTTCAAGGAAATTATCATAAAAGTTCGTGTTCTGTTCCGGGTCAAGTATCTCGAGCAGGGCAGCCTGTGGGTCACCGCTGACATTGTTTCCGCTTACTTTATCAATTTCATCGAGAACAAAAACAGGGTTGGAAGATCTAACTTTTTTAAGGTTTTGGATGATACGTCCGGGCATGGCGCCTATGTATGTTTTTCGATGTCCGCGCAGTTCGGATTCGTCGCGCAGTCCGCCCAGCGACATTCGGACATATTTACGTTCAAGAGCCCGTGCTATTGATTTCCCCAGCGAAGTTTTTCCGACACCCGGAGGGCCTATCAGGCATAAGATAGGTGATTTCATATCGCCTTTCACCTTGAGAACCGCAAGGTATTCGATGATACGCTCCTTCACTTTTTCGAGACCGAAATGGTCTTCATCAAGTATGCGTTGCGCATTTTTTAAATCGAAATTATCCTGCGTATATTCGTTCCAAGGCAATTCCACAATAGTTTCGAGATAATTGGTCTGTACCGAATATTCTGCTGCATGGGGGTTCATCCGCTGAAACTTGGCAAGTTCACGTGAAAATAACTGAGCAATATCATCCGGCCATTTTTTCCCTGCTGCTTTTTCTTTCAGTTCACCGATAAGTTGTTCCTGAGGGTTGTCGCCCAGCTCCTGCTGTATCTGTTTGATCTGTTGCTGCAGAAGAAAATCACGCTGCTGCTTATCAAGATCAGTCTTCACTTTGTTCTGAATCTGGTTTTTCAGTTCTATCATCTGAAGCTCTCTGACCATATGATTCAGCGCGATGGTTGCACGTTCCGTTATGTCTACTGTTTCGAGCAACTGTTGTTTTTCTGAAATTTCAACATTCAGGTTCGAAGAAACAAAATTTATCAGGAACGATGGGCTTTCAATATTTTTTATTGCAAAAGCCGCATCAGAGGGGATATTGGGCGACTGTTTGGCGATCTGGATCGAAAAATCTTTTAATGAGGATATCAGCGCCTGAAATTTTTTATCCTTGTTCACCGGCTCGCTTACGGCAAACTCACCAATATGGGCAGTAAAATAAGGCTCAGAAGAAATAATGTCGAGTAATGCAAAACGTTTTTTACCCTGAATAATAACGGTAGTGCTGCCATCCGGCATATGCAGGGTCTTCAGAATAATAGCTACCGTACCGACTTTATATAAATCACTAAAAGTGGGTTCTTCGACATTTGCGTCGATTTGCGAAACAACGCCAATGTTTTTCTTTGCCCTGTAAGCTTCTTTAATCAATCGTATGGATTTATCCCGTCCCACAGTAATGGGAATCACCACACCGGGAAATAAAACCGTATTTCTTAATGGTAATATTGGCAGCGTTTCGGGCAGTTCTTCAGAATTCATCTGTTCTTCTTCTTCGGAAGTGAATAAAGGAATAAACTCTGTTTCTCCATCCACGAGGCTTAATAATTTCATTTTTTTTTCTAATTCAGCAGAAAATTCCATATAAATCCAGTTATGACAATGTGTCAGTTATCGTAAAAAATTTATTTGAGTGTTTGATCAAAAATCAAGAATAACAATAGAAATAAGAGATTAACGGCAATCTTAGGCAATTTAAATGCCAAGCTTCATTTAAACGTTTTGCAGGATGAAAAGTTACTTAATGAACTTCACTTTTTTCCGGTACGGGAAGGTGAGCTTATAAACATATTGTAGAATATCTGCCTCAATCTGGTTAAATTCAAGCCCCCGGCGCTGATACACACTTTTGGCAACTTCAATAGCTTTAGCTATATCATATGTGGTATATCCCGAAGCAGAACTTCCCCAGCTAAAAGATGGTATAAAACACCGATGGAAACCATGTCCGAAAATGTTTGAGTTTACTCCTATGACAGTGCCTGTATTGAACATCGTATTAATGCCGCACTTGGAATGATCGCCCATGATCAGCCCGCAAAACGTTAATCCCGAGGAAATAAACTTTTCCTGGGTATAGTTCCACATCTTTACTTCATCATAGGTGTTTTTCAGGTTAGAATTATTGGAGTCAGCACCGATGTTGCACCATTCACCAATCACGGAATTGCCGATAAATCCATCATGGGCTTTATTGGAATATCCGAATATCACGGTATTGTTAAGTTCCCCGCCAACTTTTGAATAAGGCCCGATGGTGGTCGGCCCATAAATTTTTGCTCCCATCTTAAGGGTGGAATGTTCACACAATGCAAAAGGGCCTCGTATGATGGCACCTTCCATGACTTCAGCATGTTTTCCGATGTAAACAGGGCCTTCAGAAGCATTAATTATCGCACATTCAAGTTTTGCACCTGCCTCGATAAAAATATTTTCTTCCGCTATCAGCTTGTTCGACGGACTGATTTTTTGAGACTTGCGCCCTTTGGTAAGCAATTTAAAATCATCCTTTATCGCTTCGCCATTATAGGTAAAAATGTCCCACGGGTAATTGATTTTGCAATGAGGAATGCTGCACTCAATTTCGTTCAGTCCCTCAAGATCGATCTTATCGGAATCATCATTTGTTGTAGTTTCAACAGTATCGGCTATTTCAAGATCTTTTTCATTAATATTGTATGCAATGATGTAATCTTTACAAACGAGAGCCTGTCCGGCTTTTAACCCATTTATCTTTTTTACAAGTTCATTGTTCGGACATACCGAACCGTTAATCAGTATATTGTTCTTTCCTTTAACAACAGGATATTTAGCGCTAAGATATTTTTCGGTCAGCGTTGACGTCGGATCTTTTAAAAAGCGTTCCCATTTTTCGCGAATAGTGAGTATTCCTATCCGGATTTCAGCAACAGGCCTTGTTAACGTCATTGGGAATAAATCCATTCGTGAAGAGTCATCAAAAAGTATATAATTCATGATCAATAATGTTTATGTACAATACAATATTAACTATTTATATCGACATTTATGATAAAAACAAAAAAATTTTTCACTGAAATATCAACTGTCTTTACTGCAGAGCTGTCTTTGCAAGGAAATCAAATAAAAAACCCCGAAAAAGTCCGGGGTTTTTAAGAAGTTATTCTTCCGTTTTTTGTGGTTCCTCTTTCGGAAGCTCTTCGTTCACGGGTGCTTCCACCTTAGGAGTTGTTTTTTTAATCCCGCGGTTTTTATAACGCGTATTGAATTTATCCACACGGCCTGCTGTATCAACAAATTTCATTTTTCCGGTGTAAAAAGGATGTGAGGTGTGCGAAATTTCGAGCTTTATCAACGGATATTCCTTACCATCTTCCCATACAATGGTTTCTTTTGTCTGAGCTGTCGAGCGGGTTATAAAAGTATATTCGTTGGATGTATCTTTAAAAACCACTAAACGATAATCTTTTGGGTGAATGCCTTTTTTCATGACTTTATTTTTAAAAATTCGAGTGCAAAATTACATTACTTTTATTTATAAACAAGACTTTCAGAAAGAATTTTTATAAATTAAAATAAAATTTATATTAATAATTATATTTTACTTTCTACTATTCATATAATTAGACTGTTTATTATTTTTAGTAAAAAGTTCAAAGTATCAATATTGTCGGCATAATCCCACAATTCAGGTTGCTGTGCTTTGCCAAAACAAATACTTTTTGATATCCCGTCCATCTCGCTAACCACACATTGAATTTTATTTTCATTTTCCATGAGAAATGAATTTACCTGTTCTGTATCCGCATATATTTCATAATTAATGACCGCAACAGGGGAATTCACTGACGGGTCCTGGTTTAAAATAAAAAAGCCCCCGTCAATAAATTTTTGATTATTCATGGTGAATATCGTTCGGTAATAATCATAATTGTTTCTGAATTTGTTATGGTCATTGATATACAAATACCGCTGCATGGCATCAATAAATTTCTGAAAAAGGTATTTTTCCGGGAAAAAAATTTTAGACACATTACGACAGCCCAATCCGAAATACGTAAAAATATCATCGGCCAGAAGGCTTAGCTGCTCTCTCGTTTCATCGCCGTTTAACACCGCAATGCTGTTGCGGTTACTGCGGATAATGTGAGGATACTTCTCAAAATAATAATCAAAATATCTCGAAGTATTATTGCTCCCGGTTGCTATCACCGCATCAAAATCACTCAGTTTACCTTCTGTAAAGTATATTAAGTTTTTATATAGCGGATCTATCCGGAATAAAATCTCAGCAATTGCCGGCAATAAAAAACGGTCGTTTTTCGACAATTTCCCCACAAAGATATTGCCGCTGACCAGCACACACAAAAAATCATGAAACCCGACAAGCGGGATGTTGCCTGCCATTACAACCCCGATCTTTTTAGCTGTTCTTTTTGCACCATCAGGCAAGGGATAACTTCCAACCCATTTTTTTAATTTGCTTTCTTCAAGCATAAAAATCAATGAACGTAAGCAAAAGCAGACTGTTTCACTTGTAAAAAAACCGTTACACTTAATACTGTCATCAACAGCTTTCTGAAGAAGTTCATTTGCACAGGGATCATGGCACGGCGAGCCACAAATAAAATCATCCAGAACAACCGACAGTTTGCAGAAATTACTTATATGTTTGTCTAATTTTATTTGAATAAGCTTATCCGGCATTTTTTTATATTTTTGTCAAAATTAAACGAAATTGGTCATGTAAAATAAAGGCCTTCGCTTTTTCGTTTAAAATAATTATTATTGAGACACAAATGAATCATCGTTTTCTATGTTTTCTGACAGTCATAATTCTCATGCCTTTGGTTTCTTTATCGCAAAGTACCGACTGGCGACTGGATTCATTAAAGCTTTTCACGAATACGATCGCCAGCGAAAATCCCGACTTTAAAAAATATGCTGCTAATGAAAAGCTGCATACCCTGCTGGAAGAGATTTTCGTATCTGAAAATTCTTTTGATTTTCCTTTTGATTCCCTGAAAAAAATTTCAGTAAGAACATCACCCGATACGAAGTTTAAATTATTGACCTGGGGAATCGCAAAAGAAAACGGGGCCTATGAGTTTTTTGGCTATATCTTTTTTCCGGAAAATTCATCTTTTACTAAAAGGTATATCCGGTTGACAGATAATACAGACAAGATACTTTATCCCTTAAATGATGTTACCGATAATAACAACTGGTACGGGGCTATCTATTATGATATTATTCTTTCAAATTATCAGGGTAAAAAACAATACACGCTGCTGGGATGGAAAGGCAACACGGCCATTACGACTAAAAAAGTTATTGAAATACTGTATTTCCGCTCAAACGGTATTCCGGTTTTTGGGAAACGCGTGTTCAGAAAAAACAATAAGGCCACCCGACATATTTTTGAATATTCTTCCCGTTCAGGAATGTTGCTCCGTTATGAGAAACAAACGATGCATACCGTGGTACGCCCGGCTAAAACTGTAAAGACAAAATATAATGCCAAAGACAAAAAATCCAATAAGGCGATAAGCGCAGATAAAAAGATTGCAGCAAAGATAAAGACAACCAAGGCCGATATGATCATTTTTGACCGCCTCTCTCCTATAGATCCCCGTACCTCAAAATATTCAGCCAATCTGGAAGGACAATTCCAGTTTTATGTTCCCGAGTCAAACATCTATGACGCCTTTATTTTTGAGAACGGGAGATGGAATTTTGTGAAAGATGTGGACGCGAGAAATCCGAAACCGGAGAAAAAGAAAAAGTTGGCCCCTCCGCAACTGTAAATACCTGTAATGTAAAAAGTTATTTTTTCTTGGTTTTCATTTTTTTTATTGCATTTAAATTCTTTACTTTGCAAAAAAAATTGCGGAAAACTAATAATTTTAAACCCATATAAGTATGAAAAAAGTACACAATTTTAACGCTGGGCCTTCGATTCTTCCGAGGGTAGCCATTGAAAACACTGCAAAAGCAATTTTAGATCTTAACGGAATTGGAATGTCTATCCTTGAAATTTCTCACAGAAGCAAGGATTTTCAAGCGATCATCGACGAAGCCGTTGCACTGTTCAAAGAACAACTTAGCATTCCTGAAGGATATTCGGTATTGTTTTTAGGTGGCGGGGCCAGCATGCAGTTCTGCATGGTTCCCTACAACTTGATGGAAAAAAAGGCAGCCTATCTGGAAACAGGTGTCTGGGCAAAAAAAGCTATCAAAGAAGCAAAACTTTTTGGCGAAGTTCAGATCATTGGTTCTTCCGCTGATAAAAATTTCTCTTACATTCCAAAAGGCTGGGAAATACCAACAGACGTTGATTACTTCCACATCACAACCAACAACACTATTTACGGCTCGGAGATCAGGGAAGATTTTGACAGCCCGGTTCCTTTGGTGGCCGATATGTCATCAGATATCTTCAGCCGCCCGGTTGATGTTTCAAAATATGCCTTGATCTATGGCGGTGCGCAGAAAAACCTCGGACCTGCAGGTGCTACTTTTGTAATCGTCCGCGACGATATCCTGGGTAAAGTATCCCGTGTTATCCCTTCGATGCTCGACTACAGAACCCATATCAAGGAAGGTTCCATGTTCAACACTCCGCCGTGTCTGCCTATTTACACGATCATGGAAACGCTGCGCTGGCTGAAATCCATTGGCGGCGTAAAAGTGATGGAAGACATGAACAAGGCAAAAGCCCAGTTGTTGTACGATGCAATTGATAACAGCAAAATATTCGTAGGAACCGTTGAAAAAGATTCACGTTCGCTCATGAACATCTGTTTTGTTATGAAACCCGATTATCAGAACCTGGAAGAAGAATTTATGAACTTTGCGAAGTCAAAAGGCATGGTCGGAATTAAAGGCCATCGTTCTGTGGGCGGATTCAGGGCTTCCACCTACAATGCAATGCCGATCGAAAGTGTCCAGGCGTTGGTTGACTGCATGAAAGAATTTGAAGATTCGAAGTTATAATAATTAACAAACAAAGGATAAAATAGTTTGTTTATACAAATTGTTTTATCCTTTTTTATTTTTATTTAATTAATTATTTTTGTTTTTAAATTTCACTAAAAAAAAACTCATTAATAAACATTTTAAACTAATTTATCATGGCAAAAGTATTAGTAGCTACAGAAAAGCCCTTTGCAGCAGCCGCTGTTAACGGGATAAAAAAAATCCTTGACGAAGCCGGTTTTGAAACCGTGTTGTTAGAAAAATACACCGACAAGGCAGACCTGATCAAAGCAGTCGCAGATGTGGATGCAATGATCATCAGAAGCGACAAGGCCACTGCTGAAGTCATCAATGCAGCAAAAAACCTTAAAATAATCGTACGTGCCGGCGCAGGATATGACAATATTGATCTTGCCGCTGCCAACGAACATAAAATTGTAGCCATGAATACTCCGGGGCAAAACTCTAACGCCGTTGCTGAATTAGCTGCAGGTATGATGGTTTTCATGTCACGCCAGCAGTTCAAAGGAGGTTCAGGAAACGAATTAAAAGGCAAAAAACTGGGAATTCATGCGTATGGTTACGTTGGAAAATATGTTGCAAAAATTGCAAAAGGCTTTGGAATGGATATCTTTGCTTATGATCCATTCATCGAAAAAGCAGTTATTGAAAATGACGGCGTAAAAGCTGTTGATAGCATCGAAGAATTATACAGCACCTGTCAGTATATTTCATTACATATTCCTGCTAACGACAAAACAAAAAAATCCATCAATTTTGATCTGTTGTCTAAAATGCCTAAAGGCGCTACCCTGATCAATACCGCACGCAAAGAAGTTATTGAAGAAGAATCATTGAAACGTATGCTTGACGAACGCCCAGACTTTAAATACATTTCGGATATTGCCCCTGATTGCCATGCGGAAATAAACGGAAAATACGAAAACCGTTATTATGCCACACCAAAAAAACAAGGTGCCGAAACATCCGAAGCCAATATCAACGCCGGTCTGGCTGCAGCAAATCAAATAGTCGGTTTTCTTAAAAATGGAATTACCAAGTTCCAGGTAAATAAGTTTTAAAAGGTTTTTCAAAATTTTCTTCACAACAAATACTATAAGATAATGGAAAACGACAAGAACATCTTTTTCTTCAGATTCGAAGACCTGAGGATCTATAACAAGGCTATTGATTATGTAAACTGGGTATATTCCAATACTCAACTGATACCTGAAGCCAACAGGCAATGCCTGACCAATAAATTTATCAATGCTGCCCAGGCCATAGCCATTAATATTTCTGAAGGCTCCAGCCGTAACAAAACCCAGTTTATTTACTATCTGAAAATGGCTAAAAGTGCTATAAGGGAATGTATCGTTTATACAACCATTGCTGAGAAACTCAGTTTTTTCGGCGAGAACAATGTTGAAGAATCAAGATCCTCACTGATTGAAATGACAAAGATGATAGGAGCACTTATAGCATCATTGCAGAGAAGCGAAAAACCTGGAGAAAAAACAGATGATGACTATGATCCTCATCCGGATGATGTTGATACAAATATGTAATTTTTAATCATTAAATTACCGATGGTGATTTTCCACACCATCGGTTTTATATTCATTCACTAATAAAACACACTAAAAATGGCTATTTTAAAAGCTTTTAAAGGGCTGCGCCCACCAAAAAACATTGCTCATCTTGTGGCATCCAGGCCTTATGATGTCCTTAATTCAAATGAAGCACGTATCGAAGCCGACGGTAACGAATATTCGCTGCTGCATATCATAAAACCCGAGATTGACCTGGCTCCCGGTATCGACGAACACGATCCCCCGGTTTATGAAAAAGGAAAAGAAAATTTCATGAAATTCCGACAAAAAAACTGGCTTGTGCAGGATGAAAAAGACTGCCTGTATATCTATGCCCAGACCATGAACGGCAAAACACAATATGGTATCGTAGGCTGCGCTGGTGTTGACGATTACATGAACGGCATCATCAAGAAACACGAACTGACCAGAAAAGAAAAAGAAGAAGACCGCATGAAACATGTCCGCATTACCAACGCTAACATGGAACCTGTGTTCTTTACCTATCCTGCGGTAAAAGAAATTGATGACATCGTTGAAAATATCGTAAAGAACCAGCCCGCAGAATACGATTTTACTTCAGTTGACGGCTTCGGCCATCATTTCTGGGTAATAAAAGATGATGAGACAATAAATAAGCTGACCGGACTGTTCAAAAACATTCCTTACACTTACGTAGCCGATGGCCATCATCGTACTGCCGCCGCTGCTCTTGTCGGCAACGAAAAGAAAAAGAATAACCCGAATCACAAAGGTTCTGAAGAATACAATTTCTTTTTAGCTGTTCATTTTCCTGCCGATCAGCTCACGATCATTGACTATAACCGTGTTATTAAAGACCTTAACGGCCTGACACCGGAAGAGTTTTTGAAAAAACTCGAAAATGTTTTTACGGTAGAGCCAAAAGGAGCAGAAATTTACAAACCGACTAAACTTCACAACTTCAGTTTATATCTGGAAGGCAAATGGTATTCACTAACAGCAAAACCTGGCACATTCAATGATACTGACCCTATCGGAGTTTTAGATGTAACAATACTTTCAAAACTCGTCCTTGATGAAATCATAGGCATAAAAGACCTGAGGACAGATAAAAGGATAGATTTTGTGGGTGGTATCCGGGGCTTAGGCGAATTGAAAAAACGCGTGGATTCAGGCGAAATGAAAGCAGCTTTTGCGCTGTATCCAGTATCAATGGAACAACTG
>CAZMPB010000016.1:0-38246 GCA_964567775.1 uncultured Bacteroidales bacterium | reverse complement strand
AGGTAAATAAAATAATGGTTTTGAAACATAAAATAGTAAAATGGAATAAGAACAGAATGAAATACTAATGAAAATAAAATTAAATATTGTGTTTCTTCTTGTTTTATTAATGCCTGCTATGCTTTTTGCCCAGCGGTTTGCAATAATCAGCGATATACATGGCCAAACTGCTGCTACGGCTGACGTTTCCATACTTGTAAAAAACTGGGATCCGGAATTTATTATATGTGCAGGTGATAATCATTATGGGTTTGGAAGTAATCTTGATGACCAGGTAGGACAGTATTATCATGATTATATTTGTCCGTACAACGGTGTGCACGGCCCGGGGGACACTATAAACAGATATTTTTCTGCTTTGGGAAATCATGATGTGGAAAATGGCGCCATCGTGAATTATCTCGATTTTTTTACTTTCCCTGGAAACGAGCGCTATTATGATTTTGTAAAAGGCAATATTCATTTTTTCTTCGTGAACAGTAATCCCGATGAACCCGATGGCATTTCTGATTCTTCAGTTCAGGCGGCCTGGTTACAGAACAAACTGGCGAATTCTATTTCTTCATACAATATCGTTGTTTTTCATCATCCTCCTTATTCGGCTGGCCACCATGGCAGTACACCCTATATGCGCTGGCCATTGCTGCAATGGGGGGCAACAACCGTTTTTTCAGGACATAACCATAGCTATCAGCGAATTCATTTAAATGACTTTGTATATTTTGTTTGTCCAAGCGGTGGGGGATATGTTTATCCCTATTCAGAACCTGTGGCCGGTACTCAGTTTTATGATATCATTAACCCTGGTGCTTTAATCATTGAGGCTACTATAGACAGTATGATTATTAAATTTAAAAATACAAGCGATTCATTGCTTGATCAATATGTTATATTCGCCCCGATAACGTTTTTGCAGGAAAATAAAGGATTGGCGCCAATGGATATCCATATATATCCTAACCCTGCCAGAAAAAACATCTTTCTTGAGATTACCAACTCAACATCACCGGTCGAAATCATTCTCTATGATATTTTTGGCCGGATGATTTTAAAAAAGAATGCCGGCGGTAATAATATCGCTGATTTAATATATCAGGATATCAACGTCTCTGAACTGCCTGATGGGCTGTATGTTTTGCATATTCAAAACAAGAATAGTTCTTTTTGTAAAAAAATTATTATTGATAATTAAAAAGTTAACAAACTTCATAAATATGAAAAAAAACCTTTTGTTCTTTATTGCTTTTTTTGTTGTGGCAACTATTTTTAATTCCTGCAAAAAAGAAGCGGGAGAAGGCGGCACCTCAAGCATATACGGTAAGGTGTATGAGAAAAATTATAACTCAACCTTTACTGTTCTGCTCGAGGAATATTATGCTCAGGATGTAGATGTGTATATTATTTATGGTGATGATAAAACGTATAGTGAGCGGATCCGGACAAATTATGATGGCACTTATGAGTTTAAATACCTGCGGAAAGGTACTTATCATATCTACGCATATTCAGAAGATTCAACACTGCAGACCAATGCGAAAATCCCAATTATCAGGGATATTGAGATCTCAAAAAATTACCAGGAAGTGGAAGCCCCTGAAATAGTCATCTTTAATTAATAACTATGACCAGATATTTGATATTTATTATTTGTTTGCTGATAACTATCAGTTCATACGGACAAAAGAAAAAAGCGATAAAAGCAGCTAAAATCAAATCAGTAACAACCTGGCATGCTGATAAAAAGGATAGCAAGGCAGAGGGATACAAAGCCGCTTATATTGCCTATGACAAAGAAGGCCGCGAAATTGAAAAAACAGATTATAATAAAGACGGCAGTCTTGATCACAAAGAAACCACAAAATATGATGCTTATGGTAATAAAACGGAAGAAACTGAATACGACAAGAATGATAATATCAATTTAAAAAAGACATACAAGTTCAATGCTAATGGCGATTGTACCGAAGAAATTGAATATAAATCAGGTAACCTGGTGCGCAAAACGGTATATACCTATAATGCCAATGGAAATAAAGCATCAGAAATGATTTATGACGCGACAGGTAATTTAATTAAAAAACATGTTTATGCATATAATGCAAAAAACTTTAAGGAAAAAAGGCAAACATTCAATAAAGACGGGGACTTGGAATCAGGCAGGCAATACATTTACGAATACTATTGATAAATAATGTTAATATAACGATGGAAGACATCCTGAACAAACTTAATGACTTTGAACCTATTTCACTCGAAGAGATGAAAGGGGTAAAATTATTGAACAGGGTGGATACAAAATATAGTTTCAATATCAAATATTTGCCCGGAATTTTAAAAGCCTTGATTCCTGAATATCGCATTCTGGCTTTCGGTGATATTCGCATAAATCGTTATGAAACGCTCTATTTTGATACAAAAGATTTCAAACTTTACACACAGCATCAATGCGGAAAACTGAACCGCTATAAATTCCGTTACCGTTGTTATAAAGACACGAACATCACTTTTTTTGAGGTGAAATTTAAGTCCAATAAAAAACGTACGATCAAAGAGCGGTTCCGGAGAGATGCTATAGAAAATGAAATTAAAGGAGAAACAAGTGAATTTGTCCTCGAGAATTCTAATATTGATCCGGACACCCTGGTAGCACAACTTTGGGTGAGGTACCAGAGGATCACCTTAGTAAATAAAAAATCACAGGAACGGCTGACCATCGATCTCAACTTGTCATACCACAACGGGGATATGAACCGGTCGGCATCATTCCCCAACCTTGTCATTGCGGAACTCAAACAGGATAAAAGTACCGATTCATTTTTTGCCTCCTATATGAGGGATATTCGGATCCCCAGGGTTTCAATAAGCAAATATTGTTTTGGTATTTATCATGTTCACAATAATATCAGGTACAATAATTTCAAGGAAAAATTCAGAAAAATTAAAAGAATTGCCTCATGAGTAAAGTTAGATTTTTTTTAGTTGTTTTTGTGGTGATGTGCTTTATAGCACCCGTGCCACATACATTTGCCCAGTTTGCCTCAAGCACCGAATCAAGTGTGCAGGCTGACGAAACGACTTCCGGAACTACTGTCGAAAAAAAGAAGAAAAATGATATTGAAATCAATGATCAATTCTGGATAAGCCTGCTCATAAATGTTGGAACAATGCTGGTACTTATACTGCTTGTTTATTATCCTAATAACAAGCGTTACGAAAGCATTTTTACTTTTGTTATGTTCAACCTGATGATCTTCATGCTGACTTTTGTGCTGAACAAAATAAAATTATCCATGGGTGCTGCTTTTGGTTTGTTTGCGGTATTTTCCATGTTGCGATACCGTACCCAGGGTATCAGCATGAAAGATATGACCTATCTGTTCATTTTTGTCGGGATAGGCCTTATCAGCGCCATACGGCTTGAATATTATGAGCTGATAATCATTTGTGCTGTCGTAGTTGCAGTAACCTTTTTGCTCGATTGCCGATGGCTCATCAGGCATGAGAGTTCAAAGCAGATTCGCTATGAAAATATTGAACTGATAAATAAGAACAGAAGTCAGGAGTTAATCGAAGATCTTAAGAAAAGAACGGGACTGAACGTTCACCGCTTCGAAATTGAAAAGATCGATTTTCTAAAAGATGCAGCAAAAATGACCATATTTTACTATAAAGATAAATGAAAAAAGTTTTTCTTAGCCTACAATTGTTCTCTTTCTGCATATTTATGGCTGCAAAGTCATTTTCTCAGGTACAGGATGCCAACCTGTGGATGAATGTGAGCGTCGAAAAAAAGATCATCCAAAGTTTATCAATATCACTGAATCAGGAGTTTCGCATGAATGAAAACATTACAGAATTAGGAACTTTTTTTACTGAAATCGGGGCAACATATAAAATAAATAAATACTTCCGGATTTCAGCCAATTACCGTTTCATCAATAAACGCAGGCTGGATGATTCTTACAGCAAGCGGCACCGTTACTTTTTCGATCTCACAATTCGTAAAAAGTTCAGCCCGGTAATTCTTTCGTTCCGGACACGTTTTCAGAGCCAATATACAGATGTATTTTCAAGTGAGGATGGCAAAATCCCCGCCTGTTATTCGCGTAACAAACTGACCATAAAATATGATGACGGAAACAACTTAAAACCCTATTTTTATGCCGAGTTATTTTCACCACTGAAACACCCCTTCGATGTTTTTATCGATAATGCCCGTTTTAGTGCAGGATTAGAATATGAAATCAACCGGATGAATACTATTGATGTTTTTTATATATTCCAGAAAGAGTATAATGTAAATAACCCGGAGACAGATCATGTTATTGGCCTTGGGTATTATTTAAGCTTATAATTTGTAAATTTGCAAAAAAAACAGGAATCCGGGAATGATTAATTGTTTTTTGTAAATACAAAATACTTGAAAATAAATATGTTGCTATTATTGAAACGTATTTTAATCTATAATTTAATATAAAATTTTAACAATGAAAAAAAATCTCTTCGTTATTTTGCTGTTCCTTTTGGCTGTTACGGGCTATGATGCAAAAGCCCAGTCAGGCGCCAACGATCCTACTTTTAATCCGACATACGAGGGCTTTGATCCCGGAACCGGGGCAAACAGATCGGTTTTAACGAATATTTTTCAACCCGACGGAAAAATTATTATTGGTGGCAGTTTTACTTCATTCAATGGGACGACAAGAAGACGTCTTGCCCGGCTGAATGCAGATGGCAGTGTTGATATCACTTTTGATCCCGGCAGCGGGGCAAGCACAAATTCAACCATCTATACAACCGCACTCCAGAGTGATGGAAAAATTATTATCGGCGGCAATTTCACTTCATATAATCAAATCACAAGAAGAGGCCTTGCAAGAGTGAACAATGATGGCAGCCTTGATGCCTCCTTTACCGTCGGCTATGGGACAGGGCAGAATAGTACTGTCTTTACAACCGCTATTCAAAGTGATGGGAAAATTATTATTGGGGGATATTTCAGTACTTACAACGGAACATCCAGAAACTGCATTGCCCGTGTGAACAGTAATGGGAGCATCGATACAACATTCAAACCCGGATCAGGGGCAAACAACACGATCTATAAGGTCGCTATTCAAAGCGATGGAAAGATTATTGTTGCCGGCAGTTTTACAAATTTCAACGGAACATCAATAAACCGTATCGTACGTCTGAACAGTAATGGCAGTATTGACGCCACTTTTGTTCCCGGAACTGCCGCAAATGGCAGTGTACGTGCTATTGACATCCAAACCGATGGAAAAATCATTATCGGCGGTAATTTTACATCGTATAATGGAACATCCATAAGCCGCATTGCCCGGCTAAACAGCGATGGCACTCTTGATGCTGCCTTTATTCCAGGCACAGGAGCCAATGATTACGTTTGTCAAACCGTTCTTCAGACCGATGGAAAAATTATACTTGGAGGAGAATTTACTACGATCAATGCAACGTCAAAGAACCGTATCACGCGTCTGAATTCCGATGGTTCCATTGATGCAACATTTGTTTCAGGAACTGCAGCAGACAGCAATATATGGGCAGCCGCCATAAAAAGTGACGGGAAAATCATTATAGGAGGGGATTTTACTTCTTATGACGGAACCTCAAGAAACCGTTTTGCCCGTTTGAACAGCGATGGCAGCCTTGATACAGCCTGTGTTTCGTGTACAGGGGCTAATGAAGTTGTCCGTAGCACCAACATCCAGAGTAACGGGAAAATCATTATCGGTGGTTATTTTACTTTTTTCAACGGAACCGCAATAAACCGTATTGCCCGCCTGAACAGCGATGGCAGCCTTGATGCCTCTTTTGATCCTGGTTCGGGGCCGGATGCCGGTGTTACGACGACCGCTCTTCAGAGCGATGGGAAAATTATTATTGGAGGCAATTTTGAGGAATTTAACGGAATACCGGTTTTTCGTATCGCACGCCTCAATACCGATGGAAGCCTTGATATCACTTTTACTCCTGATACAGGGGCAAATAAAATTATCTATGCCGCGGCGATTCAAAGTGACGGGAAAATACTTATCGGGGGTGAGTTTGATTCGGTCAGCGGCGCTGCCAGAAGCAGAATTGCCCGCCTGAACAGCGATGGCAGCCTGGATGCAACATTTGACCCGGGTGCCGGGACGGATGGTTATATAAATACAATATGTGTCCAGAACGATGGAAAAATCATTATCGGGGGAATGTTTACCACTTATAACGGGACATCAAGAAATAATGTTGCCAGGCTCAACAGTGATGGCAGCCTCGACGTAACATTTGACCCTGGAACAGGAGCAAATTCCGTGTTACGGTCGGCAGCAATCCAAAGCGATGGGAAAATTATTATTGGAGGTAGTTTTACTAGTTATAACGGAATTACGATAAACCGTCTCGCTCGCCTGAACAGCGATGGCAGCCTGGATGCTTCTTTTAATACCAGCGGTGCCGGGGCAAATATTTCTGTTTATACAATCACTATCCAGAGCAATGGAAAAATTTATGTTGCCGGCGGATTTACTACGTTCAACGGAACAACAAGGAACCGCATTGCCCGTCTGAACAGCAATGGTACCCTCGATGCAGCTTTTGACCCTGGAAGCGGAGCAAATAACATTATCTTTACAGCGGCCCTTCAAAGTGATGAAAAAGTTATTATCGGCGGCGGCTTTACTACTTATAACGGAGCAGACAGGTACCGGGCTGCAAGAATAATAAATAATACGGTAGTTGGGCTGCCGGAAAATAATTTTGAAAACAAAATCTCATTATACCCTAATCCGACAAGCGGCTTGCTCATGATTTCGTCGGACATTGAACTGGAAAATGCCACCATAAAGTTATGGGACACGCAAGGCAGGTTGATCTTTGAGAAAAGTAATATAAGCGGTAATCAGTGTGCTGTTGACATCAGCAAGGAGACAAATGGCGTTTATTTTGTCGGGATCATTCAGGATAACAACATTTCGAGGTTGAAAGTTATTAAGAATTAAATGCTGGCAAAAGCAAGTTTTTCCAGGCTGTTTATTTTGTATTTTTTTGTATTTTTGTAGGAAATATTAATATTTGAAAATCATTAAACAAAAGAAAATGAAAAAAATTATTGTTCTTTTTATTCTGTTGGCAACCGTGATATCAATGAACAGTTGCAAAAAAATTACCGGATGTACTGATCAGGCTGCACAAAATTATAATGCAGATGCCGACGAAGATGATGGCTCATGTACTTATCTGGCAATCGGAGATGTTTACCAGGGAGGTAAAATTGCCTATATTTTACAGCCGGGAGATAATGGTTACGATGTCAAGGTTCAACACGGACTTATAGCCGCACCGAGCGATCAGGATACGGCCGCCGGGTGGGGATGCGGTGGAACTACAATCAGCGGAGCAGATGGAGCAGCTATCGGCACAGGTAATCAAAACACATCGGATATAGTGGCCGGCTGTACAGCGGCAGGTATTGCTGCCCGAATTTGTTATGATCTTGGGCTGGGCGGATATACCGATTGGTACCTGCCAAGCAAAGACGAATTGCAAAAATTATATCAGAACAGAGCCGCCATTGGAGGTTTTGCAACTTATTTTTACTGGAGTTCTACAGAAAGTAATGCTACTGAAGCATGGTGGTATTCATTTTTCGATGGCGTGGCATACTCGTATGCAAAAAGTACTCCGGTACGTGTCCGTGCCGTAAGGGCTTTTTAAAAATTAATTGCGATTTAGGTGTTTTTCCGAACTTGTCAGAGACCGGATAGAAATTAAAGCCAAATTCCCTGTTAATAATGAATGGAATTGTGCGCAAGGTAAAATTTTTATGAAATATTTTTGGGGAATTAATTAAAAGTCGTATCTTTGCACCCTTAAATAAAAAAACCACGTAAAATGGCAAAGAAATCAAAAGATGCACGCATACAGGTTATTCTGGAGTGCACTGAACATAAAAACAGCGGGAAGCCGGGAACATCGCGTTACATCACCACAAAAAACAAGAAAAACACACCTGAACGCATCGAATTGAAAAAATACAACCCGATACTGAAAAAGGTTACTGTTCATAAAGAAATAAAATAAAAATAGTTAAAAAATGGCAAAGAAAGTTGTTGCAACGTTAAAGACTACCTCAGGTAAGGATTTTGCAAAAGTCATCCGTATGGTTAAATCACCTAAAACCGGAGCGTATACATTTAAGGAAGAAATTGTTTCAAACGAAAATATAAAAGAATATCTGGCGAAAAAATAGTCAGATTCTGATAAGAAAAGAAACAAGCTTTTCCTTAGAGAAGCTTGTTTTTTTTTAATATGATTCTAAAATGGGAATATTCAGTTTTTTTTCGAAAGATAAAAAGGATAGCCTCAACGAAGGCTTGTCGAAAACCAAGGAGAGTTTTTTTTCAAAACTATCTAAGGCAGTGATCGGCAAATCGAAAGTTGATGATGAAGTACTTGATACTCTCGAAGAAATTCTGATATCTTCCGATGTCGGTGTGGGAACTACGCTAAAAATTATTGAACGTATCGAAAAGCGTGTCGCCCGCGATAAATATCTTAGCACCGGTGAACTTGACCGTATCCTGAAAGAAGAGATCACCGGGATGATGACGGAAAATAATGTGGAAGAATTCAGCGATTTTGAAGTGCCTGCCGAAAAAAAACCTTATATAATCGTTGTGGTTGGTGTGAATGGAGTGGGTAAAACCACCACCATCGGCAAACTGGCACATCAGTTCAAAGCTAAGGGTTATGATGTGCTGCTCGGCGCTGCCGATACCTTCCGTGCTGCTGCTGTCGACCAGCTCACGATATGGTCTGAAAGGGTAGGAGTGCCGGTTATCAGCCAGGGCATGGGTGCCGATCCCGCTTCGGTCGCATTTGATACAGTTACTTCTGCAAAAACCCGTGGTTCCGATGTCGTAATCATAGATACTGCAGGACGCCTGCATAACAAAGTCAACCTGATGAACGAACTGTCGAAGATCAGAAAAGTAATTCAGAAAGTGATACCCGATGCGCCCCACGAAGTTCTGCTGGTACTTGATGCGTCCACCGGACAGAATGCCATTGAACAAGCGCGGCAGTTTACGGCAGCTACAGAAGTGAGCGCCATTGCACTGACCAAACTTGACGGAACGGCTAAGGGCGGAGTGGTGCTTGGGATCTCTGATGAATTTAAAATTCCGGTGAAGTACATCGGCGTGGGCGAAAAAATTGACGACCTGCAGATTTTCAATAAAGTTGAGTTTGTGGACTCATTTTTCCGTAATGCCTGATCAAAATGTTCACATACGGAAACAGCGCAAAATCAGTATTAATGTCGTAACGCTGGGATGTCCGAAAAATATTGTTGATTCGGAAAAAATAATGGGCAGCCTGCCCTCAGGGAAATTTAATATTTTTCATGATTCTGACGAACGGTCGGACATCGTTTTGATCAATACCTGCGGCTTTATCAATGATGCCAAACAGGAATCTATTGACACTATTTTACAGCATACGGAAGCAAAAAATAATAATTCCAAAGTATTTGTGACCGGCTGCCTGGCTCAGCGCTACAAAAGAGAATTGTTTTCGGAAATTTCTGGTATTGACGGCATTTTTGGATTGAATGAGACAAACGAGCTGATCAAGCAGATCACACAATCATTTTGTGAACTTTCTGATAAAAGAATTCTTACTACTCCGAAACATTATGCCTATTTGAAAATTTCCGAGGGCTGCGACCGGACATGTTCTTTTTGTGCCATCCCGATCATCCGCGGCCCGAATGTTTCTTATCCTCTGGAAAAAATTCTGGAGGAAGCTGAAATGCTGGCAGACAAGGGCGTAAAAGAGCTAATTGTTATCGCGCAGGATACGACTTATTACGGTCTTGATATTTATAAAAAACGCAAACTGGCCTTGTTACTGGAAAAACTTTCTGAAATCAAACAGATTGAATGGATAAGGCTGCATTATGCTTTTCCTTCAGGCTTTCCCGAAGATGTACTTGAGTTGATGCAGGGACGTGATAATATTTGCAAATATCTTGATATTCCTCTGCAGCATATAAATGATAAACTTTTGGCTTCGATGCGCAGGGGTATTGATAAAAAAGGGACCTATGAACTGCTGAATAAGATACGCGGTAAAGTGCCCGGAATCGCGTTGAGGACTGCTTTTATTGTAGGCTACCCGGGCGAATCCCAGGCTCAATTTGATGAATTGTATGATTTTGTTCAGGAACAGCAATTTGAGCGTATGGGCGTTTTTACTTTTTCAAAAGAAGAAGGCACCGCAGCGGAAATAATAAAACCTCAGATCAGCTCAAAAATCAAGCAACAGCGTTACGATAAACTGATGGCTCTGCAACAGCAGATTTCATCTTCGCTGAATCAGGCTGTGGTTGGCAAAACCTTGAAGGTAATTATTGACAGAATAGAAGGTGATTTTTATATCGGCCGCACGGAGTTTGATTCTCCGGAGATTGATAATGAAGTGCTGATACCTGAAAAAGGTAAAAAACTCAAGCTTGGAAATTTTTATAATGTAAAAATTACCGGGGCTGAGGTTTATGACTTGTATGCTGAGGTAATATAATTTTTTTCCGCAAAGACGCGAAGACGCAAATACGTATAGTTTTTTCTCGAAAAGACACGAAGGCCCAACGTATTTTCGTAATTGATTATAATACCGATTGTACTTATTTTTTAGTCTAATCTAAAAAAATAAGTTACAATGCCTGCCTGAACTGCCGAACGGCAGGCAGGGTAATGCCGATGCTACTAATAAATGGTATAATGAATCCGCCAGCTGGCGGATGAAATTAAACTATATTATTAGTGCTATTGGTATAATCCTGTTTCGTCAATAATCCGGGGCAGTTGGCTAATAAGATACAGAGGTAGTGATATCAATGTAAAATTCAGTTCCCCGCTTTTACTGCCTGCTCTTACTCTTGCATTAAAAGTTCCGATTGACGGATAATCCGTGTTGAATCGTATGCCTGTGGTAAGTTTTTTCTCAAACAAATATACATGCATTGATTTCAAACTGCCGGTTCTCCCGGATTTAATTTCAATGGGGTAAATGGTATTATTTTTTTGAAATAAAAAATCCACTTCGGCATCAGCATTTTTTTCTTCCCTGAGCCAATAAAATAGTTCAGGCTCTGCATAAGCCGGCTGAAGATGCAGGAGTTCCTGGCCGGCAAATTGTTCTGCCATAATTCCTTCATGGATGTTCAATAATTTCAAGGGATCAGTAAGCTGAATTCTGTTCATGCTGTTGGATAAGCCAATATCCAGAAATAAGGTTTTATAAATTTCATCATATTGATGCTTGCTTAATGGAATATTTGCAGCATTGCTATGCCGGACCCTGGTGATTATCTTACTAAGCTCAAGCTTGCGAATTGCTTCTTTTAATACCGTAGATCGGTTTTCCCTGTCTATGTTCACATATTTAATTTTCGCGCAGGGATTCTGGCCTGTATATTTTAACACCGTATTCAAATGTTGTTGCTGACTGCGTGTTCCATATTTGGCAAAATCGTATTTGAACGAAGTGAGGATATTGCTGTGTAATTTTTCAATTTCAGTAAGTTTTTTTGTTTCAACGTATGTGTAAACTGCTTCGGGCATCCCACCGATAAAGAAATAATATCGCAGCAAATCGAGCATTCTTTTATGTACCGCCTCGCTAATCTGCTTTTGCATGGAAAAGTTTTTAATATAATCAAGCATTTTCACTTCGCCGAGCGCTTTCAAAAACTCAGTGAAACTCATGGGATACATGTGGTAAAACTCAATTCTGCCAACGGGCATGGGAAGTTTTAATTCATTCAACGTATGGTCAAGTAAAGAACCTGCTGCAATCAGATGAAGCTGCGGGAGCTTTTCATGGAAGTATCTTAATTGTGTGATTGCTTCAGGGCAGTTCTGTATCTCATCAATAAACAACAGGGTTTTCCCTTGTTCAATATCAGCATTATAAATCACTGAAAGTTCATCCAGTATTGCCTGAGGATTTCTGTTTTTGAAAAGTTCTTTCAGTTCGGGATTTTCTTCAAGGTTGAGCGTAATGTGATTGGCAAAATATTTTTTTGCAAACTGTTCCACCGCATAAGTTTTACCAACCTGCCGTGCGCCCCTTAACAGCAAAGGTTTGCGGTTTTTATTATTTTTCCATTCAATAAATAGTTGTATAATATCTCTTTCCATTATAATGTATGGTTGTATTTTATCATTAATAATGCAAAAATACAACTATTTATTTAAAAATACAAAATTTTTTAGCAGGTGTTATTGTTTTCTCTGCGCCTCTGCGTGCCTTTTTTTCTCGCAAAGACGCAAAGACGCAAAGGTTTATTTTCTTATTCCTCTGCGGCTGTGTGGCTCTGCGCGCAATTCTTTTCTCGCAAAGACGCAAAAGGGCAGCAGATTAATGGTGCTATAAGTTATTGACTATTCTGGTAATCCCGTTTTTGATCAAAGTTTCATTGAAATTTATCAATAACCCAAGTTTTAGTTTGGTGATCTTTAGATAGGTTAGCAACTGTTTTTTATGCACGGGCGCTAACTGTTCAATTGATTTTATTTCAATGATTACTTTATTTTCGACAATCAGATCTGCCCTGAAACCAATATCCATTTTAATTTCTTTCCAGATGACAGGTATACTTTTTTGCCTGTCAACTTTCAACCCTTTATTTGTTAACTCATAATAAAGGATTTCTTCATATACAGATTCAAATAAACCTGCTCCCAGCTCTGAATGAATATGATAACAAGTATCAATAATTATTGCTGATATTTCATTTTCAGTCATAAAGTTATAAATTAAATTAGTACTTATTATTAATTAAATATTAAATGCAAATCTATTTATTTTATTATTGTGCAAATGTTGTTTTTTAAAATTTTTTCTCGCAAAGACGCGAAGGCGCAAAGTTTTTTTCTTATTTCTCTGCGACTCTGCGCCTCTGCGTGCCATTTTTTTCTCGCAAAGACGCGAAGGCGCAAAGTTTTTTTTCTTATTTCTCTGAGGCTCTGCGGCTCTGTGTGCCATTTTTTCTCGCAAAGACGCAAAGACGCAAAGCTTTTTTTCTTATTCCTCTGCGCCACTGCGGCTCTGCGTGCAATTTTTTTTCGCGAAGGCGCAGCAGAATTTTATAAAACTGATACTAATGCAGTTTATCCTTCAGGAACTTGGCCGTATACGATTCTTTACAAGCAAGCATATTTTCAGGAGTGCCTTCAAACACCACATAGCCTCCTTCGTTACCTCCTTCGGGGCCAAGATCTATCAGCCAGTCGGCACATTTGATCAGTTCCATATTATGTTCGATCACCACGATCGTATGGCCATTATCTATAAGCGCGGTAAAGGCATCGTACAACTTGTGGATATCATGAAAATGCAGGCCCGTGGTAGGCTCGTCAAAAATAAACATGGTCGGCTTATCCACACTGCCTTTCGACAGAAACGTGGCTAATTTCAACCGCTGGGCTTCCCCTCCGCTGAGCGTACTTGAGGGCTGCCCGAGTTTAACATAGCCAAGCCCGACATCAGCCAGGGGCTTTATCTTATTGATAATATGTGCTTCTGCAGAGTTTTTCTTTCCGGCGCTGTCAAAAAACACCAGTGCTTCATCGATGGTCATATCGAGTACTTCGTTGATGTTCTTGCCATTCCATGTGATGTCGAGTACTTCGTCTTTAAAGCGTTTTCCGCCGCAGCTTTCACATTTCAACTGGATGTCGGCCATGAACTGCATCTCAATGCTCACAAAGCCATCGCCCTGACATTCTTCGCAGCGTCCCCCGGGGATGTTGAAAGAAAAATACCCGGGTTTGAATCCTCTTAATTTTGAAAGTTGCTGCTCGGCAAACAGGCTGCGGATCTCATCGTAGGCCTTGATATATGTAACGGGATTAGAACGCGAAGATTTTCCGATAGGATTTTGGTCTACGTATTCAATATTTCCGATACTTTCGATGTTCCCGTTCAGTTTAATATGTTTTCCGGTTTTTTCGGAGTAGCCGCCGTAGATTTTTCTTAGTGAGGCGTATAGTATTTGCTTTACCAGTGTTGTCTTCCCTGATCCGCTTACGCCCGTAACCACCGTCATAACATTGAGCGGAAATTTAACACAGATGTTTTTAAGATTGTTTTCATGGGCGCCGCAGACCTCAATAAATTGTTTCCATGGCCTGCGGAATTTCGGCAACGGTATGGATGTGGATTGGTTAAGATATTTTGATGTCAGCGAATCAGGAAACCTGAGAAGTTCTTCATAAGTACCCTGAAACACCAGTTCTCCGCCGTGTATACCGGCCATCGGGCCTATATCGACGATCTGGTCGGATGATTTTATGATCTCTTCGTCGTGTTCCACTACGATGACGGTATTGCCGATGTTGCGTAAACGTTTCAGCACAGAGATCAGCCTTTCTGTATCGCGCGGGTGCAGGCCGATACTGGGTTCATCAAGTATATACATGGATCCGACGAGGCTGCTTCCCAGCGCTGTTGCAAGGTTGATACGCTGCGATTCGCCGCCCGACAATGAGTTTGAAGCCCTGTTCAGCGTTAAATATCCCAAACCGACATCCGTCAGAAATTGCAGGCGTGCATTTATCTCGATAAGTATCCGTTTCGCAACCTGGCTTTCGTAATCGTTTAATTCGATGGTTTTGAAAAATTCCTGCACTTCTTTTACCGGCATCAGCACTATATCAATAATTGATTTTCCGCCAACCTTTACAAAGGATGCATCGTGTCGCAAGCGCGTCCCCTTGCAGTCCGGACATAACGTTTTTCCGCGGTAACGGGCCAGCATCACCCGATATTGAATTTTGTAGGTCTGACTTTCAACATACTTAAAAAACTCATTGATACCTCCGAAGTACTCGTTTCCTTTCCAGAGCATATCTTTGTGTTCTTCCGAAAGTTCAATATATGGTTTATGTATCGGGAAGTCGAACTTATAAGAATTCTTTACCAGTTGGTCTTTCCATTCGCTCATTTTTTCACCTTTCCAGCATGCGACGGCTTCTTCATAAACAGAAAGCCCTTTGTTCGGCACCACCAGGTCTTCGTCGATGCCGATGACACTTCCGAATCCTTCGCAAACCTTACATGCGCCGTATGGATTGTTGAATGTAAAAAGGTTAACGGAAGGCTCTTCAAATGTTATCCCGTCGAGTTCAAATTTATCAGAGAAAAGCTGCTGCTCTCTTGTTGCAATGAGCTCAGTAATAACAACGCATTGTCCTTTGCCTTCATAAAAGGCAGTCTGCACAGAGTCGGCAATGCGGTCGCGGCTGTTACTGGTATCGGCATTCATCTTGATCCGGTCAATAACTATATTGACCTTTGTCCTGGAACTTATTTTTTTTTCAGTGGCTAAAACATCATCTATCGTCAGTATTTCCCCCTGAAAATCCAGCCTGCGGAATCCTTGTTGCTGCAATGTTTTAAGCTGTTCTTCCACCGTACGGTTTTTGTTGAACAACAGGGGACATTCCACATAGACCAATGTGTCTTGTTCCCGGCTGAGAATAAAATCAACTACATCAGTGATGCTGTCTTTTTTTACTAAACTTCCAGAGACAGGGGAAAATGTTTTTCCGATCCTGGCATAAAGTAATTTCAGATAATCAAATATTTCTGTTGAAGTTCCCACGGTCGAACGTGGGTTATGCGTTTTTATCTTCTGTTCTATCGCTATCGCAGGTGAAATACCCTTGATATAATCTACTTCGGGTTTTGGCATACGCCCCAAAAACTGCCGCGCATAGGAACTGAGGCTCTCGACATACCTGCGCTGGCCTTCAGCGTAAAGCGTGTCGAAGGCAAGTGATGATTTTCCTGATCCTGACAAACCCGTAATAACGATCAGATTATTTCTGGGCAAAGCGATGCTCAGGTGTTTCAGGTTATGAACACGGGCATTTTTTATTATGATATATTTTTTTGAGCTATATGAGTCAATATCAGGTTGTTTCATTTGGTGGCTTATTTTGAAAACTTAAAAAATCATAATATTTTTCAAAATTATAAAATAACTCTTGCATTCTGTTAAAAAATGATATATCTTTGTGCTAAATTATTGCTTGTACAATAAGATAATTCATTTCATCGTTGAATAATTAAGTTTTAACCCAAACTGGAGGACTTTTATCGGATAAACTATTTACCTTAAAATTTTTCTAAACCTAAAAAAGGAGGTAAATATGTCCCTTCAGTCAGATAACGATCAGGCCTTAATTGATAGTTATTTATCCGGTAACCATCAAAGTCTGGAAATTCTCATCAACCGGCACAAAAAAAGAGTTTATACTTACATCCTTATGGTTGTGAAGGATACGCCCCTTTCGGAGGATATTTTTCAGGATACCTTTGTTAAGGTGGTCAATACCTTGAGGATGGGCACCTACAAAGAAGAAGGTAAGTTTCTTCAGTGGGTAATGCGCATTGCACATAATCTGATTATTGATCACTTCCGAAAATCGAAACGTATTCCCATCGTTGAGAACAGTGATGACTACGACATATTTGATTCACTGAAGATTCTCGACCATTCCATCGAGGAAAAAATGGTTCATGAGCAGATCCACAGCGATGTCCGTTCCCTTATTGAATACCTCCCTGCGGAGCAAAAAGAAGTGCTCATCATGCGTCATTATTACGACATGAGTTTTAAAGATATTGCAGAATCCACCAATGTGAGCATTAATACGGCATTGGGCCGGATGCGGTATGCGCTGATAAATCTGCGCAAACTGATAGAAGAAAAAGAGATTATACTGACAGCGTAGTTTTCATAATTATAAATTTGGTAGAAAACCGGGGAGTGATCTTCGGTTTTTTTTATGTAGGGTTTTGGAGAATTAAGGTGCGTTGTTTAGGATTTTTTCGATAGGTTATAAAATTCGAATTGTTTGCCGAAATTATTTTTTTTCTGATATACAATATCCTATAACAGCTAGCGTTATCCTATTAGTTAAAAGTAATAACAAACTAAAGTTGCCTATGAACAAAGCCTTAACCCTTGAACAAATTTTACTTTATGCCTGGGGAGAGCCCTGCGATATGTCTGATGATGCTGTAATAGAAAGTTTGCTGAGTTCTGATGAATCCCTGAACGAAGAGTTTGAACTTCTTTACGAAACGAGACAATTAATTGAAAAAAGCATGGTTAATCCTCCTGATGTTGTCATAAATAAAATTTTTACGTACTCAAAAGCCCTCGCGATAATCAACTTATCAGAGCCGGACCTGAGGACGATGATCAAAAACTGATCGAGAAAGCTCCTGAAAAAACAGGGGCTTTTTTTATCTTTGTCTTTTAAATAAAGTTTATGATTTCAAAAAAACAACGCTACGAATATTTTATTGAATATTTCACGAAACACCAGCCGCAGGCCGATACAGAGCTTGTTTATACCGACCCTTACCAGTTGCTGGTAGCTGTAATTTTGTCGGCACAGTGTACCGACAAGCGGGTAAATATTATTACTCCGGCATTCTATAAAAAATTTCCGGATGCGGGATCGTTGTCAAAGGCTACAGAACCGGAAGTTTTTGAACTGATAAAAAGTTGTTCTTATCCGAATAATAAGGCGAAAAACCTTCTGGGTATGGCAAAAATGCTGGTGAAAGATTTCAATGGAGTGGTTCCTGATAACATTGAAGCCCTGCAGAAACTTCCCGGGGTTGGCCGAAAAACAGCAAATGTGATAGCATCAGTAGTGTTTAAAAAACCGGTCATGGCGGTGGATACCCACGTTTTCAGGGTGGCGGCGCGCATAGGATTATCTATAAATTCAAAAACTCCTCTGGAAACAGAAAAACAACTGGTGAAAAATATTCCTGAAAAACATATTTCTATTGCACATCACTGGCTGATCCTGCATGGAAGGTATGTTTGTCAGGCACGAAAACCATTATGCGAAAAGTGCGGGATAACTGAAATTTGTAAGTTTTATCATTCAAAAGATAAAGAATGAAATGATTTTCATCCACAGATTTCACCGATTATCAGTGTTTCGTTGCATCGGCCATTGATATTTGCCAAAAAGGCACAACTATACTGCGGGGAATATATAAATTTATATAAAAAATATGAATACAGACTATTTTAAAGATCTCAATGTGGCAGTTACGATTTGCAATGAAGAGGGCGTGATCATTTATATGAATGAAAAATCAGCTCTTACCTTTCAAAAACAAGGCGGTTTGGCGCTTATTGGTAAAAATTTGCTGGATTGCCATCCGGAGCCTGCTAAAAGCAAACTCGCCAAAATGTTGCTGAGCCACGAATCTAATGCTTATACCATTGAAAAAAACGGGGTCAAAAAACTGATTTATCAGGTTCCCAGGTTTGAGAATAAGGTATTTAAAGGCTACGCGGAATTATCTTTGGAAATTCCTTTTGAAATGCCGCATTTTGTACGAAAGTAACTCTTAGTGCTTATAGCCACAAAGGCACTTCCGATAGCAAGCGGAAGACACAAATTTCATTTTGTTATTAACCTGAGTTCGGGATAAATATATCATTGTTATTTTGTCAAAATACTAATTATTAATCTGTTAATATTTGCCGTAGGCAATTAATATAAATAGAAAACGAAAATGTGTAGAATATTTTGTCCGTAGGACATATACATTATTAAAACGTTAATCTCCTAGCGGAGAATAAATGTCTATTGTATTTCTTTTCTATTGATATTTAACTCCTAACGGAGTAAAAACACAATATTCTTATCCCGAACTCTGGTTATCAGGCATTGTTTTTTCAAGTTGCTGCCTTTATGTCTTAGTAGTGATATTATAGTGAAGGATTTTTTTTTGATCAGGAAAGCTTAGTTTACGATCACAATTTTTTTTGTTGATGAGCCTTTGCTGCTGAATACTTTTAGAAAGTATGTTCCCGGAGCCAGATTAGAAATATCGATGCTTACTTTTTGTGTATTCTTTTTTATTTCTGTTTGCCTTGTCAATGTCCCGACAACATTAAAGAGTTTTATTTCTGTTTTGTCTTGCAGCTTTTCATCAAACTGAACATTTAATACCATTTTGGCAGGGTTGGGAAATATATTAAAGTTTACAGCGGGTTCCGCTTCATTTATTCCAACGCAGTTATGTAGCGGGCCTTCCCATATACCTCTTCCGTATGTTGCAGCGCGAATCATTCCGATGGCATAAATAATTTCAAGTTCGGATATCTTTACATTTGGCAGGTCATAATTATAAGGTAACCATCCCGCCGATGTTGTATCTCTGTAAAAGACGCCGGTTTCGGTACCGAGGTAAAGGGCGTCATTTGCATTTTTCTGGTAGGCAATACAATTAAATCCCATATTCGTGAGGTTGCCGGTAATGTCGGAAAATGTGTTTCCAGCATCTGATGAATAAAGCACTTTGTCGTAATAATAGGAAGTAAGCGTAAGCCATATTCTTTGGGGATTTTCAGGGTCAACGGCGATATATGTAATGTACATTTCTGCCGCAGGAGTATATGTGGACCAGTTTGAACCGCCATCGGAAGAAACATACAGGTATTCACTTTCCGAAGCATAAATGTAGTTGTTGTCGGAAGCAGCAACGGCAAGTTTATCGATATCAAAACCATTGGTCAGGTTATTCGATATTTGAGTCCACGAAACAGCGCCATCGGTGGTTTTATATATATCCTGGTAGCCGGCCCATAGTGTTTGTCCGTCAGCAGCATCCATTACATAAGGTGTAACCCAGCTGCCTTCAATAGAATCGTTTGGCCTGGCATCGTCAAAATTTATGCCTCCGTCATACGATCTTAATATTCCGCCACCCTGATAAGAAACAAAAATATTTTGTGTGTCGAAGTTGTTTACGATGGCTTCCATACCATCGGCGCCGAAAACATGTGTCCATTGCCCGTTTTTTAATACGTTTGATCCGATATCCTGTGCTCCGGCAGCAATGATGTATGGTGCAGACTCACAACTGCCCATGCAGTAAAACTGAGCTATACCGAGTCCCATGCTTATATCTGCCCAGCTTTGCCCGTGATCGGCTGTATAAAAAATGCCGCCGTCGCTACCGCAATATAAGGTGTCGCCATAAAAGTTCAGCGAATGAATATCGCAATGGATATAGGTATAGGGGCTATCCGTATACCACATGGTATTTATATCAAAACTAAGGCCCCCGTCCATCGACTTCCACACGTTAATCCCGCCAACATACACTTCATTAGCATTATTGGGTGAAACAGCGATAGCCAGGTCGTACCAGCCCTGTCCTGAGTCATCATCGCCCACATCGGAGTAGCCTAAAATATTGGGCGTATGACAGCGGGGATAAAAAGTCAGGCCACCATCGGTTGAGCGGTACACACCTTCAAAAGTGTTGCCTGAATTTGAAACCACCACATAAACAATATCGGGGTTGGCAATGGTTACGTCAAACTCAATTCTTACGGTGTCGTAAGGAAGGCTTGTCGTTTGCTGAGTGAAAGTGTTGCCTCCGTTTGCAGAACGGATAAAATATTTGCCGCTGCCATAAATGACATTCGTATCATTCGGCTGATATTTTAAATCTTTTACGGAACTACCATAATAAACGGATTGCCAGGTGACTCCGCCGTTTTGGGAGCGAAACACCCCGTCACTTGTCGCTGCGAACATTTTGTTTGGGTTTACGGGGTTGATCAGGATTTTATTGATGTTACGGTTCCCGGTTCCGGAATTCAACCCGCTTGGGATCCATGTGGATCCTCCATCAAGGGATTTATATATCCCGGAAGCCTTGGTATCCCAGGCATCCCGGTCGCCGGTGCCTATAAAAATTATGTCGGGGTTATCAGGATGTATGGCAGTAGTCGAAGTCCCCAGCGCAGGCATGGTGTCAAAGGTAGTATTCCACGAAATACCCCCGTCTTTGGTCTGCCAGATACCGCCCGAAGGGGCAGCAACGTAAATATTATCGCGGTCGTTCATATCCACAGTAACGGCATTCAGCCGGCCGTTACCGGGATTATAACCGCTGTTCCCATTGGTCCAGGAGTTTAATCCGAGAGGTGTCCACATGACGCCGGCTTGTTTTCTGTTTTCTGCCGTAATGCCTGAGAGAAATTTTTTATATTCGTTGTAATATTTTAGGGGCTCAGGAATTTTTCCGTTGGGGTAACATTTGGGAGTCATATCATATTCCCAGCGTTTGAATTGCTTATAGCCTTTGCCGCGGGTATAGGGTTTGTTACCCCAGTATTTGTAAAAAGCTTTTTGTATATCGTAAAAATCTGCCTCGCTCTTGCTTTTTTCAAGATAAGGTTTGCTCATCCATGGCTGGGCAAATGCTGTAATGTAAAGTACCGGAAGAATAAATATCAGAACGAAAAGAAATGCTTTTTTCATAAGGAGGATTTTAAATACAAAGATATGAAAAATCAACCATATAAAAGCCGTTTAGTCGTCATATTGCGTTTATTTGTCAACATTTTGCCTGATAATAAAGTTTGGGGTTATGTATCCATACAAAAATATTTCAAGTACTGATTTTGTTTAGGGTAGGTGTTATCTTCAACTAAAGAAAAGATAAATAATTTCTTTAAAATTTTTCTATTTAGAAATAGGATATACCTTTGTCTGGAAATTTTAAAAAAAAAATTATGTCAGGAAAAACATTTGCCGAAAAGATTCTCGGTGCCGGTTGCGGAAGCATCGTTTTTAAAAAGCCCGATATTGTGCTCTCGCACGATAATACAGCAAGTATCAATGCTACATTTACCAAGATGGGCGGCGATAAAGTTGCTTTTCCGGAACAGTTGCTGATCGTGCTGGATCACAACGCACCACCGACCAATGCCAAACTTGCCAACGACTACCAGAAGATTCGCGACATTGTTGCCAAACAGGGAATTAAGAAATTCCATGATGTGGGCGATGGCATCTGCCATCAGTTGATGTCGCTGCATGCCCGTCCCAACATGATCATCGTCGGAAGCGACAGCCATACCTGTACAGCAGGCGCTTTCAATGCCTTTTCGGCCGGTATCGACCGTACCGAAACGGCTGGACTGTGGAAACAAGGCGAAACCTGGTTTCGTGTTCCGGAGTCAATAAAGATCACGCTGAAAGGAAAACTCAACGCCGGTGTTTATGCAAAAGATATTGCCCTGTGGATCATCGGTATGATGGGCTCCGACGGCGCTGATTATATGTCGATAGAATATCATGGCGAGGGAGTGAAATCGCTAAGCATTGCCGACCGTATGACCATTGCCAACCTCGCTTCGGAAATGGGCGCTAAAAATGCTGTATTTCCCGCTGATGAAGTACTCTGGGATTTTATCGGGACGAAAACAGAAGGCACCTGGGCTGATGCCGATGCCAAATATCTGAAGGAATTTGAGATCGACCTTGGCGAATTATTCCCGGTGGTAGCTGCTCCTCATCATGTGGATAATGTGAAAGCTGTTTCAGAAGTTCAGGGAACCAAGCTGAATCAGGCATTAATTGGAACATGTACCAACGGACGTATCGAAGATATACGCATCGCAGCCGCCATATTAAAAGGGAAAAAGGTTCCTGCCGGATTCCAACTCCTTGTTATTCCTGCTTCTATGGAAATATATAAAACAGCCATGAATGAAGGTCTGGTGATGGATCTGATAGCATCTGGGGCTGTCTTTCTTTCACCATCATGCGGGCCGTGCCTCGGAACAGGGCAGGGGATACCTGCCGATGGTTATAATGTAATATCAACTGCCAACAGAAATTTCTTTGGCCGTATGGGAAACGAGAAGGCCAGTATTTACCTTGCCTCACCGGCCACTGTGGCTTATTCGGCGCTCAAGGGCGAAATCACCGATCCTCGGGGAGTAGCAGCTAATGATAAATTTCCTTATTCAAAAGAACAAAGCCATACCGTCAATGTAGAGAAGGGTGATGAACGCTACAACAAAGGTGTATGGGGATACAACGACATTGATAACATGAATACCGACCAGATGTTTGCCGGTAACCTCACCTATAACATCAACAGTGCTGAAGGCGACAAGATCATGCCTTACCTTTTTAAAGGTGTGGACGAAAGTTTTGCTGAAAGAGTGAAAGCAGGAGACATTGTTATTGCCGGGCTTAATTTTGGTTGTGGCAGCTCCCGCGAACATCCTGCTGTAGGGCTATCATTTGCCGGTGTGCAGGCTGTTATCTGCAAATCTGTGAACAGGATTTTTTACCGCTCCGCTGTTAATCAGGGCTTACCGATACTTGTTGTTCCCGAAGCTGTTGATAATTACAAAAGAGGAGATACTGTGGAAGTTGACATGGCGAAAGGCACGATTACCATTGCAGGTAAGGCTTATACGTTCAACCCGCTGCCCGACAAGCTTATGAATATTTTCAAGGCCAAGGGGCTGGTGAATTATGTGAAGGGAGGAAGTGTTTAGAGTGCATAGAGTTTAGAGTGCCTAGAGTGCCTAAAATACTTGAAGTTTAAAAGGAAAGGCTTGTGCGGGAGTGCAGGCCTTTCTTGTCTTTTCAGAGGTTGAATGTGTGATAAGGGATAAAATTTTTTGCGTCAAGAATTACTTATGGATATCTCTATTAACCTGGATTGGGCGCTTCAAAAAACAAAAAAGTTTGAGCCAGTCGAAGTTATGAAACCCATAGTGTACTGAGTGTACATGCCTGTGCTGAGACCGCAGAAAGCAAGGATTTGAAGAACGAAGACGAACGAAGAAGTTCGAAGTTTTTAGAGGTGCCCTTTATTAACACCTCAGACACTTTCAATCTCATTCATTTCCATCCAGGGGATTACTGATATCCCCTGTGTTCGCTTTTGTTTGATGTTGCCTGTGTATATAACAGCTCCGGTGTTTTTTCCTGTTAATTTAGTCCAGAACTCTAATCCCTTAAAATAATCAGACGTTATTGTTTTGCCGGATTTTATTTCAATAGGATATAATTCATGGATTTTATCCAATATTATATCTATTTCATGTCCTGTGTTATCCCGCCAAAAAAACAGATTATTGTTTTTGGCAACGTTAAACCTCTTCTTTAGAAGTTCTATGATGATGAAATTTTCAAACAAAGGCCCTCTGTATGCGTGGTTGATTAAATTGGCAGGTTCTTGAATGCCAAGCAACGCACAGGCTAGTCCCGTATCATAAAAATATAACTTAGGCATTTTAACCACTCTTTTGTTATAGTTAATATGGTGTGGTAATAATCGAAATGCAATAAAACTACTTTCTAAAATTCCAATCCAGGAAGTAATGGTCTTGTTATCTACACCTGTTTCTATAGCCAGGCTATTGACATTTAATAACTGGCCTATCCGGGCAACACATAATTTTAAGAATTTTTCAAATACAGCAAGGTTTGAAATGTTTTTTATTAACCTTACATCTCGTTCAACATAGGTACGAATATAATTGGCGTACCATTTGTCTGTTTCAAAATAAGAATCATACAAGGGGGGGTACAAGCCTTTAAACAATATTTCTTCGATGGTATAATCTGATAATTTTGGGATTTCGTATATAGAAAATGGCAACAAAGTTAAATATCCGATTCTCCCGGCTAAACTCTGTGTAATATTTTCCTGGAGCAGAAAATTGTTGGAGCCGGTAATAATAAATTTCCCTTTTTTATTATCATCGTCCAATATCTGTTGCATATATGAAAATAATTCAGGAGCCCTCTGAGCTTCATCAATTATGGCACCTTCAGGGTATTGCGATAAAAACCCTCTTGGGTCTTCTATTGCAAACCTTCGGGTATCTGGATTTTCAAGGTTTTGATATGGTTTATCTTTAAAAGTATCTCTGACCAATGTTGTTTTTCCTGATTGCCGGGGTCCAGTGATGGCAACGGCTTTGTATTGACGGGCTAAACTTTCAAGTTCTTTTTTTGCTATTCTTTTTATCATGGTGCAAATATACAAATTTGGAGTTGAATTCCAAAATTGTAAGAATATTTTATAAATCCTGAATATACCAAATTGATTTCCAGCAATAAATTCCGATGTCTTCCCTGTTTTTTTATCAAATCAAATCAAGGTACGTAAGGGTTAGCAATACAGACTGATGGAAAATTTATAATATGCGGCACTTACAGCGATTTTTGCATACTTTTTTTACCGATATTGTATCCCTGACGGGATATTTGTAAATATTACGTACCTAAGGCACATTAAGAAAGATTCTCCCAAAAATATCCTCTGTCCCTTTAGGGACAATATATCGGTAGAAAGATAACACTAAAAGCAATCCTTGTCCCTTTAGGGACAAAATATCGATAGAAACAGAGCACCAAAAAGCAACCCTTGTCCCGTAGGGATAATATATATCAAGCATTACAGCATTTTCTGTTTATTTTATCCGGAGAACAAAAAAATAAAATATAATTTATTCATTGAATAATAAATAATTTAAATTTGTATGCAAATTATAAATACACTTATTTAAAATAAAATGAAAAAACTAAAAACACTTTTAATCGCATTCTGCCTCTGTTGCCTTGGAACAGCAATAGTACAGGCACAAACTTTTGACCGGGTGGCTATTTCCTCCGGTGGAATTTCGAGCGACACCATCAACGCCACCGTCGGCGAATTATTTGTTTTTACGGCCGCAGGCGGTGGCATGTCGCTTGATGCCGGTGCGCAAAGCGGCACTGATAATACGGGAGGTCTGGTAACAACGATTACAAATGCAAAAAATCCTCAAACCGAAATTCTGGTTTATCCCAACCCTGTGGCTGATTACCTTAATTTGCAAATCAACGGGTTGAAATCAGAAAATATCGCTTTCCAGGTGTTTGATGTTGCAGGTAAATTGGTGTTAACCCAAAATGGCAGCGGAAACAACAGTGTGTATCGGCTTAATGTGCATACACTAAGCGCTGGCGATTACTTTATTAATGGATACACCCCGCAAGGTGAAAGTTTTGGACAAATAAAATTTATTAAATTATAAATCAATAAAAAAAACAACAAATGAAAAAATTATTATTCGTTTCAGTTTTCATACTAATGGGTGCATTGCTTTATGCACAAGTGCCGCAGGCCATCAACTTTCAGGCCATAGCCCGCGATGGCGGTGGAAACCCTATGGTAAACACCAATATTCAGATCCGCTTATCGGTGTTAGACAGCGCTCAGGGTGGAACCATTGTTTACCAAGAGTTACGTGCATTGCAAACCAACGATTATGGCTCGTTTTCCTTCCAGATAGGCGTAGCCGCCAACTTTGTTACCATGGGGACATTTCAGGGTATCAATTGGGTTAACGGAAACAAACACCTGAAAATAGATTACGACCCTACGAACACATTCACCTTCAGTTTAACGCTGGGTACTATAAAATTTGTTTCCGTGCCTTATGCTTTTGCTGCCGAAAAAGTGGTATTTATTGATGCTACCGGCGCCCAAAATGGCGATGCCTTGGTTTTTAATTCGGGAACGGGTAAGTTTGAACCCGGACAGGTTACTGCCGGTACTGTTGCATGGAACAATATAACCGGTACCCCGCCTGATGTATCTAATTTTAATAACGATGCCGGTTATCTGACTTCATTTACCGAAGTTGACGGATCTGTTAGCAACGAGCTCCAAACCCTTAGCATCAGCAACGATACTTTATATTTGACCAACGGAGGTTTTGTTAAACTCCCGGCCGTTACCGGCGCAACCCTGCTACCACCTACTGCTACTGCGCAAGCAGCTTCAAGCATAGATTTTACAACTGCAACAATAAACGGTACTGTAAACGCCAACGGGTTAAGTACTACCGTAATTTTTGAATGGGGTTTAACTACTGCTTATGGTAGCATCGCCACCGTCATACAAAGCCCTGTTACCGGAGCTGCCAATGTAGCTGTAAGTGCAGCATTAACAGGATTGCAATCGAACACTACTTACCATTATAGAATAAAAGCAACCAATGCTGTAAATATAACATATAGCAGCGATATTTCTTTTACAACTCCCACTTCTGCACCACAATTAACAACCACTGCAATTAGTTCAATTACAGGAATTTCGGCAGAAAGCGGTGGAAATATTACTTATGACGGCGGATTGCCTGTAACAGCCCGTGGAGTATGCTGGAGTACTAATCCTACACCAACTTTGAGCAATAGTTTTACAACAAACGGAACCGGAACGGGCACTTTCACCTCATCGCTGTCGGGTTTAAGTCTTGGCACAACCTATTATGTTCGGGCATACGCTACCAATGCCGTAGGAACCACATACGGCAACGAACGCAGCTTTACCACGGTGGCTTTGCCAACTGTTAGCACCTCCAACTTCTCCGATGTTAAAGGCAACTCAGCCAAAGCCGGTGGTAGTGTAACCAACAATGGCGGCAGCGCCATTACCGCGCAGGGCTTATGCTGGAGTACCAGCCCCAATCCAACCACAGCAAACAGCATTACAACATCCTTTACGGCTACCATGACCGGCTTATCGCCCAATACCGTTTATTATGTAAGGGCTTATGCCACCAACCTGGCAGGAACCGGCTATGGCAACGAAATAAGTTTTAACTCGGGAAAAGTTATAGGTTCTACATTTGGCGGAGGTCTGGTGTTTTATAACGATGGAGCTGCGCACGGCCTGGTATGTGCACCCACCGATCAAAGTACAGGAGCACAATGGGGTTGCTATGGCACTGCAATTGGCGGAACATTAACAGCCATAAATACCGGCGCTGCCAACACCAATGCCATCGTACTTGGGTGTACTACAGCAGGCATTGCTGCCCGTATATGCGATACGCTTACATCAGGCGGGTATACCGATTGGTATCTGCCGGCAAAAGATGAGTTAAACCTGATGTATGTAAACCTGCATACGCAGAGTTTGGGCGGTTTTGCCAGTAACTACTTTTGGAGTTCGAGTGAGTACGCGGGTTACGAGACGGGCAACGCGTGGCTACAGTATTTCTACAATGGCAGTCGGTACAGCGCCAATAAGTACGACGCATACTGTGTGCGGGCTGTTCGGGCTTTTTAAATTTAGCTATTTATCTATTTAACAATTAAAGGGGTATGGGGCGTAGCCCCATCGAAAAATTTTTTAAGTTGAACGTGATAGTTTCACATAAAGTGAAGCTATCACTCAACCAACCAAACCGGCGGGTTCACCCGCCGGTTTATAATTCAAATAAAAATGGCATTGTATTACGAATTGCAGGTTTTTAAGGATGTTTATACTCTGGTGCAAAAGATTTTTTTGTACACTCAGGAGTTTCCCAGAGAGTATAAATACACTTTGGGACAAGATATGAAGAGAGATGCCATACAGCTTGTACGGAGCATATACAGGGCTAATAAAGCCAAAGATAAACTTGTTTACCTTGAAACATTTTTAGACGATTTTGAACTATTAAAATTTGAGATACGACTATGTGTAGATATGAAAATATTAGCGATAAAGAAACAAGCCGAACTATCGGGACTTATGGATAGTATCGGCAAACAAATTACCGGCTGGCGCAATGCAAGCAGGTGATAGCCGGAACCGTTGTTGCTAAGGTGGCAGCGGGTGAGCAGGTTTTGTTTAAAAAGCGATAAAGGGACTGTTGCATCGTTGAGAGTTGAACATTGAGCATTGAGAGTTGACAAGTTAAAAGCGGCTTTCCTCACTTCATAAACTTTCCACCCACAGCAGTTAAAATCAGGATTATTTGAAACAACAAGTAGAAATAAAAATGTTTTTCATAGTTCTGCAATAAATGCAAGATGCCTTGCATTTATATCAACACCTTTATGTAATGTTTTGCTTCTAACAACTATTGGAGTTCGAGTGAGTATGCGGGCAACGAGACAAACAACGCGTGGAAACAGAATTTCAACAATGGCAATCAGAACAACAACAATAAGAACAACACAAACTATGTGCGGGCTGTTCGGGATTTTAAACAAAACTTATCAGAAAAAACCTGTCAGAGCGCAAAACGCCTGACAGTGTTTTTTTCTTAATTCCCCCTTTTTAAAAGGGGGTTAGGGGGATTAAAATATGCAAAACAAAAATTCACATTACAACAAAAAATTAAAACCTTTTGCAAGGGAATTACGAAATAATTCAACTTTTGGCGAGGTAATTCTTTGGTCAAAAGTTTTACGAGCCAAACTAATGCTTGGTTATCAATTTAACAGGCAATTTGCAATGAAAATTGACAATTTGAATATTATTGTTGATTTTATTTGCAGAAAACTCAAACTTATAATTGAAATTGATGGTTGTTCACATAATTTTAAATATGAAGAAGATAAAATACGAGACGAAAAATTATTAAAATATGGTTATTCCGTACTAAGAGTTACCGAACACGAAGTAAGATATGAATTAGAAAATGTTATCAGAACAATTGAAAATAGAATTCGAGACATGGAGTCATCAATCCCCCCAACCCCCTTTACAAAGGGGGAGTAAGCCAAAAATTGATCTACCCGAATTGTTCGAGGCCTATTTTACTTGTCGCAGCAATAAGCGAAAAACAGCCAATGCACTGGCTTTTGAAGTAGATTTTGAACATAATCTGGTTCAATTGTGTGAGGACATAAATAATGGAACCTATCAAATTGGCAGGTCAATTGCCTTTATCGTTGATAAACCTGTGAAACGTGAAATTTTCGCGGCAGATTTTCGCGATAGAATAGTACACCACTTTATAATCAACAAGCTCAATCATGTTTTTGAAAAGCAATTTATTTATGATAGTTATAGTTGCCGGATTGGCAAGGGTACTCATTTTGGTATACAGCGGATAAATAAGTTCATTCGTCAATGCTCCGAAAATTACACCATAGATTGTTATGTTTTGAAGCTTGACATACAGGGCTTTTTTATGAGTATTAACAAAGGCGTTTTGTTCCGTAAACTGGAGGGTTTAATCAATCAGAAATATACCGGAACAAACAAGGAATTAATCATCAAACTATGTCAAAAGATAGTTTTTAACGATTGTACTAAAAACTGTATCATAAAAGGCAAAAAGGCCGATTGGGCTGACTTGCCGCGTTCCAAAAGTTTGTTTCACAGTCAAGAAAATTGTGGGTTACCTATAGGCAATCTGACCAGCCAGATATTTGCTAATTATTACATGGATAGTTTCGACCATTTTGTGAAACACGACCTAAAAATAAAATATTATGGCAGGTATGTTGACGATTTCGTAATTGTTCATCCCGACAAAGAATATCTAAAAAGTCTCATTCCACTCCTTTCTGACTTTCTACATTCAACTTTACAACTGACTTTGCATCCAAAGAAAATTTATTTGCAACATTACACCAAAGGTGTTCAGTTTTTAGGAACCGTAATAAAACCGAATCGTATTTTTATGGCTAAGCGGACAATAGGTAATTTTTTTGAAGCAATTGAAAAACATAATAAAATAGCCATAGACCACAAGCCATGCAGATCAGAACAGGCCGCATTTTTAAGCAGTATGAATTCGTATCTGGGCATTATGAAGCATTACAAAACCTACAATCTAAGGAAGGGTATGCTTTATAAAAACCTGAGTGCCTGGTGGTGGAATTATGTTTACCCCGTTAAATATGAGAAGTTTGTTATGAAACGCAAATTTGTAAAAAAGGCTTGTCCAACGGGGTGAATTTATCGGGCGGAATTTGTAAGTTTCAAATGAAAATTTCGGTACGAAATTTTGCTACTATGGTTTATTGCATTCTTCGTTTCCACACCCAAGAAGCAAAAAACGGATCTTCCACATTGTATCCGCGCTCATCCTGAAATAAGAAACCGCTGGCAAGTAATTTTTTGTAAACGCTGTACCTCGTACTTGCCGGAATACTCGTCTCTTTGATGTAGCCTTCGTTTTTTGATGCACTGATAAGTTGCAATATTAATTTTCTGTCGGTCATGTTCAAACTCATCCACAGGCGTTCAAAATCAATATCATGTTGCTGGATGATCATTTCAACAACCTTGTCAATGGTAATATCTGAGTAACTTTTATAGGAATTAAAATAATGAAAAGCCAGTTGTTGTGTATAGTAAGGATGGCATCGTGTAAACGCAAGGATTGCTGCAGAGATGCTTTCTGTCTTTTTCTTATCGAGCAAAGAAAATCCTTTTATCAAAAAGTTCATAAAATCCTTGTGCGGTATTACTGACAGGGTTTGAAGCACCCCGAAATGATAAAAGGGCGATTTTTTATGTTCAAAAATAGTACGCATCAGTGATTCCTGGCTGCCCATAAAAATGTAATTAACATGGCTGTGTGTCTGTATAACGGAACGCAGTATTTTATCCAGGTTTTTATCTATACTCCTTATTTCCTGAAATTCGTCGAGTACTACGATGGGTTTCTTTCCTTTTTTACCTAGTTCCTCAATAAGGGTCAGCACATCTTCCAGTATGGGTTTTGGGGGGGCGGAAGGGGCAAACGACAGATCTACTCCGTTGGAGAGTGGGTTAAGCGACAATACAGGTATAAAACGAAAATTTTTCAGTAGTTGCCTTACTTTTTCCATGGGATAGGCCTTAAACACCCGCTTAAGGATTTCCGAAGCCAGATCGGTGTTGGAGGTAACCAGTTGAAGGTTGAGCATAACTACCGGCCGCCCGGTTTGTTTCACAGCTTTGTTTATCAGGCTGGTTTTGCCGTACCTTCTTGGACTAATAAGTACCAAGTGGTTGCCACTATGGATAACTTCAAGCGATTTGAGGATATCGTTTTCTCTATCGGTGAAAAAATCACCTTCCACTACCGAACCAAATTTAAAAGGATTGTCTATAAATTTCATAATTTCAATTACTTGCGATTACGAAAAATTTCGTAACGAAAAAAATCGTAATCATTTATACGCAAAAATACGTAAATATTTAGAAATAGATGAATTGTTTGTTGGATTTGATTATTGTTTGTAAAAAATACAAATACAAATGAAATCCTGGCTTAATCATTGCAACCAGCCAGCCAACCAACCAGCCAACCTGCAAACCTGCAAACCTTCTAACCTTCTAACCTTCTAACCTGTAACCTGTAAGCTGTAACCTGCAAACTTGTGAACCTGCTAACTACCTAAACAGCTAAACAGCTAAACATCTTATTGCAACCTCTCCAACCTCTTTTTCTCCGCGATCTTCTTCAGTTCTTCTTCCTGTATGCCTTTGGGAACGGCTTCGTACTGGTGAAATTCCATAGAATAGTTGGCTCTTCCGCTCGACATATTTCTTAATTGCGTAGCGTAGCCGAACATTTCCATCAGCGGTACAAAAGCATTGACTTTTTGCGAACCCTTACGGTATCGGCGCATGGCTTCGATCTTGCCGCGACGACGGTTGAGGTTGCCCACAATTTCTCCGATGTATTCATCGGGGGTATTTACTTCCACTTTCATAACTGGTTCCAGAAGCACAGGGTTGGCCTTTAAAAATGCATTTTTAAAACAGATGGAAGCACAGGTCTGGAAAGCCATGTCCGATGAATCCACCGGGTGGAAAGCGCCGTCGAGCAGGGTGACTTTTATATCCACGATCGGGAACCCGGCAATGATGCCGCTGTTCATCGTTTTTTGTATGCCTTTGTTTACCGAAGGTATATATTCTGTTGGAATAGATCCGCCTTTGATCTTATCAACGAATTCGTAACCTTTGCCTTCGTTGGGTTCTACGCGCATCAAGGTGCGGGCAAACTGTCCCCTGCCGCCACTCTGCTTGGCATGTTTATAATCGAATTCCGATTCTAATGTGATGGCTTCGCGGAATGCAACTGATGGCTGTCCCACCTCCACTTCAACGTTGAACTCACGGCGCAGACGGTCGATGATAATTTCGAGATGCAGCTCGCCCATACCGGAAACAATGGTTTCGCTGGTTTCGTCATCATAACGCATGTTAAATGAAGGATCTTCGTTAGCGAGTTTTTGCAATGATTCGATCATGCGTTCCTGATCGGCTCGTTTGGAAGGGTTGATCTTTAATTCAATAACGGTAGGAGGAATATGAATAGATTCAAGGTGCAGGGGATGATCGCCGTCGCACAGGGTATCGCCGGTTTTTGTGAGTTTCATCCCGATAAGCGCTACAATGTCGCCCGGCCCGGCTTCGCTCATTTCTTCACGGTCTTTTGCCCGGATCTTCAGGATGCGGCCGGCACGCTCATATTTTCCTTTGGTGGAATTAAGCAATTGCATGCCGCTGGTTAATTTTCCCGAATAGATACGGATAAAGGTCTGTTGCCCGACAAACGGATCATGGATGAGTTTGAAAGCAAGCGCTGCAAAAGGTTCTTTCGGTGAAGGGTTCCTGCTTTTGGTTTTTTCCGGGTCATCAATATCAAGGCCAACCACAGCGCCGACATCAATCGGCGAGGGAAGGTAATCAACCACAGCATCGAGCAGGAGTTGTATTCCTTTGTTTTTATACGCGGCACCACAAAAAACAGGAGTGATCAGCAGTTTCAGCGTGGCTTCACGGGCAGCTTTTTTCAAAAGGCCGGCGGGAATATCTTGTTCCTCAAAATACAGGTTCCTGATATCCTCATCGTAATCACCGAGTTTCTCAACAAGCATCATACGCAGTTCTTCGGTTTTCTGCCTGAATTCATCGGGAATATCAATTTCTTTTTGTCCAAATTCATTGAATTCATAGGCTTTTCGTTCGATGATGTCAATGATCCCCTCAAAATTTTCTTCGGAACCCATAGGCAACTGAAATGGTAGCGCTTTGGCATCAAGGTATTTGTTCATCATAGAGACCACATCATTGAAATCTGCTCCTGTCCGGTCCATTTTATTGATAAACCCTATACGCGGGACTTTGTAACGGTTTGCCTGGTTCCATACGGTTTCCGTTTGAGGTTCCACACCTCCGACCGCACAAAATACGGCGATCATTCCGTCGATCACGCGCAGGGAGCGTTCAACTTCCACGGTAAAATCAACGTGTCCGGGAGTGTCAATAATGTTAATCTGTGAGTCTTTCCAGTAACACGAGATCGCTGCCGAGGCAATGGTGATGCCCCGTTCCTGTTCCTGTTTCATAAAGTCCATGGTAGCTTCTCCGTTGTGGGTTTCCCCAGCCTTGCGGGTAACCCCAGTAAAAAATAGTATGCGTTCGGTGACGGTGGTTTTTCCGGCATCAATATGTGCGGCAATGCCGATGTTTCTGAGTTTTGTTAAAGACATAAAAAGTATCAGTTTAATAATAAAAAAGTTGGTTTTTGAAGTCAGAAGTCAGAAGACTGAAGTCCGCCGCGGCGGAGAAGTCAGAAGTCTGATTTCAGAATTGGAAAATATGAAAAATTGGCTTAATTCCTACAGAGACAGTGCTTTAAGAGAAAAGGAGCAAATTTTTTGCAAAGGTAGGGATTTTTTTCGGAATAATGCTGTCATACAAAAAACAAAATCAGCAACTGGGCAATGACGATTCTGAGAAACATAACCAGTGGATACACGCTGGCATAAGCCACTGACGGAGCTTCGGACTGTGCGATGGTATTTGCAAAAGCCAGTGCCGGCGGGTCTGTCATGCTTCCGGAGAGCAGGCCGCATAATTCAAAGAAATTTCTTTTTAAAATAAATTTTGCAATGATTCCGATGATCAGGATAGGAATGGTTGTAATTACTGCCCCATAGCCCATCCAGAAGAATCCATCTCCTGAAAGCAGCGTGGATACAAAGCTTTCGCCTGATTTTAGCCCTACACTTGCCAGAAAAAGTACGATCCCGGTTTCGCGAAGGATAATATTCGCGCTGGGTGTAGTGTATGCATTTAACGAGAACCTATGTCCGTAGCGGCTTATTAATATGGCGATGATCAAGGGGCCTCCTGCCATTCCAAGCTTTACCGGCGTGGGGATTCCGGGAATGGCCAGCGGAATGCTTCCCAGAATAATTCCAAGAAATATCCCCGTAAAAATGGTGATGAGGCTGGGCTCATTCAGGCGTTTCAGGGAGTTGCCCAGCAATTGTGCTGCATTTTCTATGGATTTTTCATTACCTACGATGGTCAGTTTATCACCGAATTTTAGGTCAAGGTCAGGATGGGCTACCAGCTCGATGCCCGAACGATATAATCTTGTGATGTTTACATCAAAACGGGAACGGATTTTTAAGGAAATCAATTTTTTGCCAATCACATGATGGTTGGTCACAAAAACCTGCCGGGAGGTCAGTTTCCCCGGAAATGCAGCCAGATCAAAATCGCTGGCTTCGCCGAGCAGTTTGATAAGCGCTGGAATATCACCTTTTTCAGCTACGAGCAATACGATATCGTTGTTTTCAACTTGTGTTTCAGAATTGGCAATAGATTCAATACCCTGATGCCATATTCTTGAAATTACCGCATCATTTTTAAAATGGTGTGCTATTTCGTTGATTTTTTTACCGAAAATTTCCGGGTTTTTAATGACGATGCTTACCTTTTCAGGTTTTGCCTGCAGGGGGTTTTGCCTTTGTTCATAGTCTTCCTGCTCCCGTTTGATATCTGTTTTAGAAACTCTGCGGATGATGATCATCGTAAAGATAATACCTAAAACGCCAAAAGGGTATGCTACGGCATAGCCAAGCCCGAGGTCAGGCGCCGCATCACCCGCAGCTTGTTTTAAAGCCTGCTGCGCCGCTCCAAGTCCCGGTGTATTGGTTACAGCGCCCGACATGATGCCTGTCATCACGGGCATGGAGACACCTGTAATGAAATGAAGCACAATAGCGGTTAAAGCCCCTAAAATTACTATACCAACAGCCAGAAGATTCAAGGTCAATCCATCCTTTTTAAGTGATGAAAAAAAACCGGGACCAAGTTGCAGACCAACGAAAAATACAAACAAGACCAGTCCGAAATCTTTAATAAATTCAGCCGCCTCATGGTTCACCCGGAAGCCGAGATGTCCTGCCAGAATCCCCATAAATAAGACAAAAGCAATACCGAGTGAGATACCCCTGATTTTGATTTTTCCCAATAAAACACCGGTGGCGATCACCAGGCTGTATACAAGGATCGTATGTGCGATGGAATCATTAAATAGCAGATCGGTAAACCAATTCATTATTATTGGGTTTCTTGTGTCTTATAGATTTTTTATTTCTTCTTGGTGAAACTGTAGGTTGTATATTCCAGAAAGTCGGCCACACTCAGTGTGAACGACCTTACTTTACCCTGCTCAATCACAAACGGGAATACTTTAATACCAAACAAAGGCTGGCTGTATGTGCATAAGAACCTGTTATTTCCGATATATTCCAGTTTTGCCGAAAGGTCTTTATGATGTTCAAACCCCATTTTTAAAGCATTACCATCAGTGCTTACGGTGATAGTGCCATACACCTCGTTTTCGTAAATACCTTTGAAAGCGGAGACGGGCAGGGGCAAAGCGGGTTTCAGTGCCACGGAATCGCGCCAGCTTTGAATTTCTTTCATATCTCGCGCTGCCCTGCGTTTAAAATAATTATTATATATTTTGCTATAGTTCCGGTATGGCAAATCTAAATAAGCATCAAGGATTTCCCATTTCAGCGCTTCGTAAAAATAATTCTGGTCGGTATTGGTGAGTACAACGATACCAAGGTTTTCGTCAGGGACCAGCGTTACCGAAGTTACAAACCCGTCGACACCGCCGGTATGCATGACCAATCCGTGACTTTCATAATCCTGCAATTCCCATCCCATCCCATAAAGTGAATAATTTGATTTATTAAAAGTATGACGAGCATTGCCAATGATCGACTCCGGCTCTCTTGTTTCGAGAATAGCCGCATAAGGGATCACGCTTTTATTGTTGTATTTTCCGCTGTCGAGCAGCGCAAGCAACCAATGGCTCATATCTTCCACCGATGAGCAGATGCTGGCTGCGGGTGCCAGTGCATCGAAACGGCCATAAGGAATTACTGTTAACTTCCCGTCTGCTATGGTATGTGCAGCCGCTTTGTTTTTCACCGTGTTTATTTCTGAGATCAGCGCGAGGCTTCTTTTCATTTCCAGAGGTTGAAAGATTTTTGTACGGATAAATTGCTCCCAGCTCATCCCGCTAATTTTGCTAATAGCCCTGCCTGCCAGTAAAAAACCTGTGTTGCAATATCCCCATTTGGTTCGAAAACTGTTGACAGGTGTGAGTTTTCCGTATTTTGCGATAATTTCTTTGCTGCTCAGGTCTGAATCAAAAAATGTAAAATCTCCCTGAAAGGTTGCCGTGCCCATACGGTGGCACACGATATCCGTAAGGGTTGCATTATCTGCTACCCACGGGTCTTTTGTAGTGAATTCCGGTATCCATGTTTTCACCTTGTCGTTGAGGTTGCATTTCTTTTCTGCAGCCATCCATGCTAAAGCAGTACCTGTAAATGCCTTGGTGTTCGAGCCTATCATAAATAAGGTGTTTTCGTCCACTTTCTCTTTTTTTCCTGATTCGCACACGCCGAAACCCTTGCTTACGATCAGTTTGCCATCTTTAACGATACACACGGCAACGCCGGGTATTTCCCAGGCTTTCAGCGCTTTGTTGATATAGCTGTCGAGGCTGTCGCTGATGAATGCCGGTATGTTTTGTGCGCTTCCGATGAGGCAGCACGACAATAAAAAGCTGAAAATTCCAACTTTTATGGTCTTACCAAAAAATGTTTTCATAGATAATTGTTTGGGTAAACAAACCTACAATTTTTTCATGAACGGTGGCTGCAAAAGTATAAAATCAATAGAAATTATCTTATAACCTGAGTTCGGGATAAATTTATCATTTTTCTTTTGTCAAAATACTAATTATTAATTTGTTACTATTTGCCGTAGGCAATTAATATCAATAAAAAAACAAAAAAGTATAGAATTTTTTGTCCGCAGGACATATACATTCTTATAACTTAAATCTCCTAACGGAGTACAAACACAAAATCCTTAACCCGAACTCAGGTTATTAATATTTCCGAAACGGATCTTATTCAAATGGATTTGTCTGGTGCGACCCATCGCAGAATGGTTTGTTCTTTGATTTACCGCAACGGCAGATAGCAACCACATCCTTTGTTTCGGATTCCTGCCCGTTTTTATCAACAATGCTGCATTTTCCTTTAACGATTGCTGGTCCGTTTTCAATGATTTCTATCTGTGTCTGGGGTGTTTTGTTTTCGTTTTCCATATTTTGTATTTTTTGTTGGTTGTTATAAAAGTAGGTGAGGGCGTCGGTAGGGCATCTTTCGACTTGTTTGATAATTCTCTCTGTTGATGCCCCAAGCGGATTTATCCATGGCCTTTCCGTAGGATCAAAAACTTCGGACAATTCGGTGAAA
>CAZMPB010000015.1:0-39742 GCA_964567775.1 uncultured Bacteroidales bacterium | reverse complement strand
TGCAGAGTGTGGTTTTGATACGGTTAAAGATGACGAGACAAGTTGGTGTTCGGCATTCATTTGTTGGTGTGTTCAGAAAGCCGGTTTTGAGTCGTCACACAGTATGGTAGCCCGGTCGTGGCTGGAATGGGGTGTGACGGTTACGGAACCTGTATTGAGTGACATTACGGTACTTTGGCGTAATGAACCGCATGGATGGCAGGGGCATGTTGGTCTGTTTATCAAACGCAAAGGCAATCAGTTATGGTTGTTAGGTGGGAATCAAGGGAATAAGGTGTGTATTGACCAGTATCCGGTAAATCAGTTATTAGGTTATAGGAGGTTAGTGGTATGACAAAGATTATACGGATGACCAAAACGGCATGGGACAATACAAGTGGTTACAAAACTGCTTCGTCGGGAGTGCTGTTGTTGTTATTCCAGTTGTTCAAACTTATTTGGCCTGATCTTCTGATTGAAACATGGGAAGAATGGGTGTATAATGCCATTGCTGTTATTGGTGGAACTGGGGTTGTTGATAAGTTGTGGCGCAGTAGAAAAGAGTTAATCAGATTTATAAAACGGTTATTCAAAAAAGAAATGGAGGCAAAAAAATGATGCAGGGTAGTTTACAAAAAGGATTGAGTAAGATTCTGGACACGGTGGAAACGGTGTTTGTGTCGTACGAAGACAAGAAAATTGTAGTATCGGAATGGTTGAAGATTGGTATGAGCGGTGTAGGTTGGGTATGGATTTTCAAGCATCTTCCTGAGATTAGCGAGGATATGCAAACTGCCGAGGAGGAAGAATTCAAAACGATGATGGAAGTATTGAAGTCCGAGTTTGACATTCCGCAGGATACCATTGAGGTGGTTATCGAGCACGCCTTGTCGATCATCCTGAATTTCCTCGCCATGCTGGATTTGAAGGCGAAAAATGGCGGAGGTTTGGCTGTTACCAGTTGGCTGGAAGATAAAAATGTCAGTATCAGTTAGTGGAGGACGGTTGCCGGGAGGCAGGGATGGCATCAGGTGGCTGGGGGTTAAGGTAAGGATCGGCATAGAGAATTTGTTAAAAAGGCTAAGGCTATTGATACTCCGCTGAATGGCGGTGGTTTTTCATAGTTTGGTTTAGTTACCCGGGGGGACGGCGGGTCCCTCCGGTTTTTATATTTCCGGGAATTGGTTTTTGATCTGATCGCTCTGGAACCCTGTCATTTTACGAAGGTACCTGGCTGTTGTTTGCAGGTTAGAATGTCCCATCTGCATGGATATATGTTTATCCGGAATTCCGGAAAGGCTGGCCTGTACGCCACCGGTATGTTTCCATGAATAGAATTTATATTCGAGGGGCATATTTAACGCTTCGCGGAATTTATTGAATCGGTATCTTAACGTATTTTTTCCTAAATGGGTTATTCCGGGGGTTCCGTTTTGAGAGAAAACGTAATATTCTTTATTGCATAAGTGCAGTTTGTGTTGGGTACGCAGGACCGAAAGGAAACACCTTGGAATAATAACGGTCCTGGTGATTTTTGTTTTTGCCTGCGACCGGGTTATAGTAATTGATCCGCTGATAAAGTCGATATTTTTAATTTTCATAAGTCTCAATTCTTTACCTGGGCGAAGGGCGCAATAATATTGGAATTGTATGGCAAGCCAAAGCTGCGGATCTGTTTTCATGGCTTCGCGGAAAATTTCTATGTCGGTGCGCTGAATTGGCGAGGGGCTGCAATCGTTGATTGTATTACATTTAGGGATGTCGTACACGGGATTGTCCTGGATTATTTTTGTTGTCACGAGCCATTGGAAGAAGTTTTGCAGTATTTGACGGTAGTCGTTGGCTGTTTTTGCGGATCGTTTTTGGGAGACTATCAGCCATTTAAAAAAGAGGATGACCGTTTGGTTATCGACCGATGTGATGTCGCTGTGTTCCATTTTTTGCGATTCTATCCACTGGGTAAATATACGGAGTTTGCTTTGGTATGTATGGTAGCTTCCGTCGGGATTGACAGCACCTTTAAAGTTGTCGAAGAACAGGTTTGCGAAGTATCGGACGGTTCTGTTTCCGGAACGTTTTTTGCCGTATATGCGGGTAATATTTTCGTACTGGAGGTTATCGGTATATATATATTTGGAATCGTCGTTGAAAGGGGACCATCCCTTTTTAAGTTTTTCGGTATAGTTTTCTATGCTGTTTTCAGCGGCCAGGTATCTGGCATGGGTATTTTTGGAGTTATTAAGGCCTTTATAGTCTTTAAATCGCTCCATTTTCCCTGATTTTGGATTACGGACGGAGTAAAAGACGAACCATTTTTTAGAGGTGTCGCCTGCGCAATCGTTAAGTTGCGGGAGGATGATCATTTTTTGTTTCACGGGTTGATTTTTAAGTGTTCCGGCACCTGCAAAAACCAACCGCAGAAAAATCTGTTATGTCTACTTTTGTCTACTTTTATTAAGAAATGTCTACTTTTGTGTTTTACATTTCTGTAAGACAGGAAGTTAGAAATAATGTCGGGGTGATGTGAACCCCGACTATGGCGGAACTGGTTGGTTTTGTGCATTTTGCGGTGTGTCTATTTTGTCTACTATGGTTGTTTTGTCTATTATCGTTTTATGCCAGTCATTAAAAATTAAAATCAATCAAATAAAATCTGCTTTTTGCTTTTTCATTTCACCAATTAAAAGTTCGAGCGCTGCTATTGTCTTTTCTTTTTCGATCAACAGTTTATCTCTCCAAATACAGTCGGGACAACTATATGTGCGTATAAAATGGCTGGTATCGTTAATACTAACTGGCGGATTCCATAAACCTTCTGACTTTTTTAATATGGCAGAACTGCCATTTATCATTTCACCTTCTCCGCGGATAAGCCAGTTTGCATTGATTTCCGAATATTTTTTTATAATTTCAATGATTCTGGAGCTTGGGATTTGTTCCTGAAACCTAAACCAGTTATTGACCTGCTGTTGTTTGGCCCCAATGGTTTTATAAACATCGGATTCAAGATAATTCCTTGTTTTTATAAAATCGTAAAATCGTTTATTAACACTGAACTCCATTATTTTATTAACAAGAATGTAATTTTGTTGATAACTAACAAGAAAAATACTTGTGCCACATGAAATATTCTTTATCTTTGGTACATCAATTTTACATCAAATATACATCATTTATACATCATATTTATGAATAAAGAAGAATTAAGAAAAATAAGGGAGAATCTGCCAAAAGGGGGGAGAGAGATTTTGGCGGAGAGGTTCGGCTGTTCGACCGGGCATATAAATAATGTACTACTGGGTAACAGGAGCAATGAGAAAATTCTCATTGCTGCTGCAGAAATAATAACCTCGCATAAGGATGCAATGCAGAAAGCGGCAGAGATAGTTTCTGCATTATGACGATATGGTGTATCCGGCACCTGTTTTTTATTTAAAAACCAGTCCGGCTACGAAAGTGGCCGGACTTAAACAAAAAAAAATGAAAGACGAAGAGGAAGAATTTGACAGGGACCTGGGATTCAAAATTGACCAGGAAGATGGGACCAACTGGCTGATTATTGGCTGTGCTTTGATGACTGTTGTTTTTGCATTATTTGGGTTAGGATGTATTGTTGTTGTTGTCTTTGACTTACTGTAATGAAAGAGATTAAACTAAAGGGGAAAAACAGGATTGACATGACAAGAGGATGCTTTGTTGAATACACTGGTGGTATAAAGTATTTCAGCACAGTAAGGCAGGCTATTCGATTTATTGAGTCGAATTGTATAAGTAATCTGGACCCTTATATAATTACGGATGCTATAACGCACAGAGATATTAGTTTTATTTTGAATAAAAACGAAGTGAAATGAATAAAAAATTAGTAAAAGAGTTTTTAACTATAATTGGGTTTAAGGCTGATGATTTTGAGTGGAACTATATAAGAGACAGGCATGATTTATCGGTTTGGTGGCTAAAGAATGAGAAAAAAATATATGAATGTTTGCCAAGAACAAAGGTACATATAGATTATTTAAGATTTTGGCAAAAGACAAAACTTGAAGCGGAATACTTTGTGAATTTGGGGAAAATCGAATGTGTTTAATAAATGGGGAGGACATTGTGTTTTAAATAGCCAATGTTCTCTTTTTTTTTGGATTACACTTAATATGAGAAAGGATTTACAACAAATAAGCATGAAAACATTTAGATATTTCATTTTCAGATGCAATAATTGCGGAAGCGCCTGGGAATTTAAAACAGAAATTGATTTAACGGAAGAAGGAGTATATGAATTGCAGAAACTATGTGATGATTGTAACAGTTCTGATATTAAGGCAATAGGATTTATACAAAGCAGGAGGAACAAACAAAGATGAGATATTAAAATGAGGGATATAAAAGAGCTCGACGAAGTAATAACGTGGCTTGCGAAAACAGGTAAGCTGACTGGAGGTAATTTAATAAAGGCGCAACGTTGCCTTTTATCTGTTGCCAATGAATTTGAAGCTATGCAGGCGAGGGATATTGAACACGACGCAACAGTTAGCCGCTTGACCGCGGATATTGCCGGGCTAAAATCGTTGTTGCGGTGTTCTGGATACACTGAAAAGGCTGTTGAGGAAGCGCTTTTTATGGGGGATGAATTTTTAAATAAAGAATTGATACATATAGATAAAGATAAATTATTCATTGAGGAGAACACCGGGTTTGAATTATTGAGATCGTACAGGAGGAGCTATGATATAAGGATAGAAATGGACATTAATAACCTGCGGTTTTACAGACGTTTACTTGAAATTGCATCGGAAAGTTTAGAAAAGTCACAAAAGATTAAACCTCATATACAATTTTTAAGGAATACTTATGGGCACCTGGTAAAATTTTTTGATATGGCCGATGACGGTGAAGCAATATCAGAAGAAAGCATAAAGAAGTTGTTATACACCTATTACATGAACAACTAACGAATGGAACTTGAAAGTTTAAGTATTGACCCGTATGCCGGGAGGGAAGAGATAGTTTCGCCAAAGTTGAAAGAGTGGCGTAATTATAAAAAAGATACCGGAAGGGATTTTATTCTGGACGAGGCAGACAAGGATGTTGCAACCGCTGGTGGAGATCCGGACATCATGTACGGGGTGTACAGAAAGATTGTTGGAATGGTAATGGAGTATCCACAGCCACATCAAAGATTATATTACATAAAAATATTAGGGAGAAGACATAAGCCTGTAAAATTATGGAAGGATGAATATAAACTTCAATGTGATGAGCATAGGGAAAATGAGGAACAAGCCTCTGCTCCAAGTGAAGATGCTGATACTACTACGCTTGAAAAGTTTGGATTTTATCTGGACGATAATAAATATTTTTTTGCAACGGCCCAAGGTTTTACAGAAGGAACAAATTTTGTTATAGAACCTCTTTTCCATATTTATTCACCTATTAATAACAGGAGATTAATAAGGATAGTCAACGAATATGGGCATTCAATGTTGTGTGATGTACCGAGTGATGCAATGATTTCAGTAGATGCTTTCCAAAAGTTTTTATATTCTGAAGGCAATTATTTGATATTTATAAATAATCAACTTTTTAAAAAGCTACTCAGGTATATTGGAGAAAAGTTTCCGAAGTGTTTTGAGATAAGGACTTTTGGTTGGCAACCTGAAGGATTTTGGGCTTTTAGTAATGGTGGATTTAATGGGACGTGGCAATCGGTTGATGAAATGGGGATAATAAAACACGGAGATAGAAATTATTTTTCTCCTGCATTTAGTGAAGTTTATTCGGAATTAAGGGCTGATGATGATGTATATGAGAATGACAGGAGGTTTGTTTATAAATCGTCGGACATAACAATAAAACAATGGAGTGAACAGGTACAAAAAGTTTTTGCGTATCAGAATAATGGGCAATATGGGGTTGCTTTTTTGATTGCCGCATTATTCAGATCGTTGATATATAACATATATAAGATTTTCCCTCACCTGTTTTTACATGGTGAAACGGGTTCAGGTAAGAGTCAGTTAGGGTGGAGTTTAAGTGCTGTTTTTCAGCGGGGTGCTCCGCCATTTAATTTAAACTCTGGAACTGATGTGGCTTTCTTCAGGTATCTGGCCAGGTACAGGGACGTGGTTATATGGTATGACGAGTACACGGATGCGATACAGGAGAGCCGTTTTCAGGCCCTGAAGTCGGCGTATGATGGTGCGGGGCGGGAGAAGGGTAAAATGAGTCGTGACAGCAGGACGGAGAGCGACAAGATAAATTCTGCAGCGGTGATCAGCGGTCAGTATCTTCCGCAGAGGGATGACAATTCGTTGTATAACCGGAGCATTGTCAGGTTTTTTGTAAAACCAAAAAACAGTTATACAAGTGAACAAACAAAAGAGTTTGATAAGCTTAGAAAAATTGAGGAACAAGGGTTAAGTCAGATTGTTACGAAGCTTATAAATGAACGATCTATTTTAGAATCGAGGTTTGGGAGACTGTTTGCAGATATTTTTGAAGAATACAAAGAAGAATTGACAAACAGGGGAATTATAGTACAAGACAGAATATTGAGGAACTACACGATTTTATCGACTGTTGTATGGATTTTTCAGAAAGAAACAAAAGTTGACATTGGCATAAATGCAGAGCTATTTAAAGAGAGGTGTTTGAATGATGCGATTGAACAGAGTGAAAAGATAGGATCGACAGATTCGCTTGGAACATTCTGGAGAATAATTGGTGGATTAATTCAGGATGGGAAAATAACAAAAGCTGATTATGATATAAGCATGAAAGATAAGGAACGTAAAACAACAAAAAATGGAGGAGTAATTATTAAGGAGGAAGTAAAATTTGAACCACCGAGAAGAATACTTTACCTTGATTTTGACAGGGCTTATGCGAAGTATATGGAAGAATACAGGAAGGTTTATGGTGTACCTGGATTAGGCTTGCAGACTATAATGGACTATTCTCATAATCATTTCAGCTATATCGGGTTAAAATCGAGTCATTTTTTTTCAGGGGGGTCAGGGAAAAATACCAGCGCACACATGTTTGATTTTAATGAACTTGTAAAAAGAGATGTATTACCAGAGATTGATGAAGCTAAGGATGAAGAAAGTGTTATACAAATAGATGGTGTTATAAATAATTTATTGATTAGTGAAGAAAAAAATAATAAACTACCATTTTAAAAAGCAATGTTATGAGTATGATTTGGACAAAAATTAATTTGACGCAGTTTAAACACTCAGTTATGAAACTGCAGGGTAAAACCGGAATGGTTGAGTGCATTGTGATTCCGATTGATGTGAACAATTTTTACAGGGGAGAGAAGGGAATTTATGTGGACCTGGTAGGATTTGAGTTAAACGAGAAGCGGGATAACCAAACTCATTTGGTAAAACAAAGTTTACCGAGAGAGCTTTTTGACAGGATGAGTGACGAGCAAAAAAGGGAGATGCCGATAGTGGGATCGCACAAAGTTTTTGGATACCGTGAGCCAGAACCGGTAAAAGAAGATATTAGTATGCCAGATTCTTTTGTCGATAATATGCCAAATGATCTTCCTTTTTGATGAAAAAAATAAAAAAAATAAAATTTTAGCGCGTAAGAGAAAAACGGTTCCAAGGGTTCCAAGTTCCAAATTAAATTATATATAATTAATAATCAATTAATTAATAAAAACATGAATAAATATTTTCTTGGAACCCTTGGAACCCTTGGAACCCTTGGAACCTTTGGAACCGATTTTTGGCATGGGGCAAAAAAAACGTTTTTTTCATTTTTTTTTAAAATAAAATAAAATGAATAATAACATTCCTCCTATTGTTTTTGCCGGACTTATGGATATTGATGATGTTGTATGTATGGTTTGGGGTATAAACAGGGATGATTTACAAGTAAAAACGAGAAAAAAAGAAATTGTTGAAGCTCGATTTGTTGTTATGTGGTATAGACTTATTACAGAAAAACATACTCTTGAGTTTATTGGAAAGAGTTATGCCGGGTTGGATCATTGTAGTGTTTTACATGGGAGGGACAGGGTTAATGATTGGATTAAAACTGATAGGGTTTTTAGGGGAATGGTTGTTAAAGTATTAAAAATAATGATGACGTTAGAACCTGATTGTGTTGAAATTATAGTTAACAGTAATCGTTTGTTATGGACAATGATGCCAAGGTTGGTATATATAAATGAAACTGGTGATATGGTTGGGGTATAAAAATAAAATATAGAAATGGATAATATAGAGCATATTGAATGGTCTGGTAGAACGTGGCTTACACGGGAGAGATGGGGAAGTTGGCATTCTGGCAAACCATGGAATTGGTATGATATGGGATGTGTAAGTGTTAAAGATGGTTCACTAATTTTATCGGTAAGTAATAATCCCCGTATTTTTAATGATGGTGTTAAAGATGTTGTTTCTAATTTCGGAATAGGTATTGTTTCGAGTATAGAAGAGTTTGGGTTTGGTTATTTTGAGATAGAAGCTAAATTACCATCAGGAGATGGTATGTGGCCTGCTTTCTGGATGTATCCACCGGAGCACTGGCCACACGAAATTGATGTATTTGAGGGTTACAGCCGGAAGTGTGGGTACCGTGGATTTTGGTTGAAACCATGGCTTGTTGAAAGTTGTATTCACAGGGAAGATAATATGGGTTTATGTCATGTTCGTGCGAGGTCTCCCTGGAGATGGGATTTTAATAAAAACCCAATGAATACTTTTAATAAGTATGGTTGTCTATGGCTTCCTGATGTTATAGAATGGTTTATTAATGGAAAATCAGTAAGAAAGGTTGCTGACAAGGCTTTATGTAGTTATATGTCTGAATATAGAATGCACGTAATAATAAACACTCATATTGATGGTAATTTTGTTAACGATTTTACTTATGATAAAAATTCTGTTTTTATTATAAAATATTTTAAATATATATCGGTATAACGTTGGTGGTATAAAACGGTTGCCTAATATGACGTTTCAAAAAAAGAATACAGAATGAAACAAGTCAAACATACCTTTTTTAAAATGTGCGGTGGGCTTTTTTCTTTTTGTTTCCTACACGAAACCGTCTTTGGAAACGGTCAGGTAGCCATTACGCACAACGTTCGAGGGCTTTGCGTTCGGGCGGGAATTTTAGCACAAATGATGATATGAAAACAGAACTTCAATATAGCACAAATGTTTACTCGGAGCGGTCAACCCCGCCTGACGCAAAACCCATGTTACCAGCAGTGGCTTCTACTGTTGTTTATTTGGAAGATTGCGTTCAGGCATTAAAACGCTTTGAGGACAATTACTTTGATGTTGCTATTGTTGACCCGCCTTACGGAATGGCCAGCCTGGCCAATTACCGGATGATGGTCATACTCAATACCCATGTAGATGGCCGTTATAAGGATTCGTTCTCTTACGATCCGTCAAGGCCATTCCTTATCCAATCGTTTCAATATGATCCTTACACCGCATGAGCCAACCCAAAACAAAACCGCGCCGAAAAACATCGTCATCGAAGGAGTTTACTGTTAAAATACCGGTTAAACCCTATGTCAAACGGTTTCTCGAGCTCAACTTCGGCGACCCGGTATATTTTCATGTCGATAAGGAGGATTATAATGAACTTCGCCGGTGCCTTAATAAGTCGCGCCGGTGGGATAACAAGTACAGCAAGTTTCTTTGTACCTACAGGGAGACCGTTACTGTATTACTTTCGGAAGATGATTTTTACCGTTTCGGCTGGGACATGACGGCAACGAATGTGGTGCGGTTCAACTCACGGTTCGAGAAGAATGCGAAGACGCTCATGCGGTCAATGGTCGGCATTTATAACGCACTTGGTCTTCCGATGAACGTGAGCATAACCAAGTTTCAGGATAAGTTCTATTTTGACGAAAATTGCTGGCACTACGAAACCATACGGAAAGATTTTCAACGCCGCGGATATGTCGAGAAAATTGACTTCGAAAACGAGATTTTTAACAAAGTTGAAAGAATAGTTTTGGATAATTTGTATAAAACCGGGACAATTTCCCACTCGTATTTAATAGACCATGATAACGATAAATAAACCATCATCCGACAACCTCGGAGGCATAACCGGTATGTGGGCCGTTCCGCTTGCCTCGGTTACCAGCCTTTGGAACGGTGTGCTTACCCTCACCTCTTCGACATCGGTTATTTCGATATATTTCACTCCCGGTACGGCCGAGTATGTTCCTGAAAATGTTCCGGCATCGGAAAGCAAACCGGGCAGCTACTACCGTCACAAGATCACTGCTTTTGTTCCCCGGCTCGATTCGTCGTCCGAAGAAATCCTGGCCGGAATGATCGACCGCAAATACCTGGTTGTTTTACGCGACGGTAACGAACAATATGTGGCCGTTGGTAATATGGTCAACCTGATCCGGTTTAGCTATACCGTTTCAACTGGCAGCGACACAAACGAACGCGCCGGTTATTCCATTTTGTTCGAAGGATCTTCAAAATCGCCTTATATGATCATTTCAAATCCGTTTTGATCACGTTTTTTTGTTTTGTTTCATGATTTACGCCCCGGAGCAGCCTGTTCCGGGGCGTTTTTGTCCTTTATAACCGCCTGTCGGTCTGTGAATTTTGCCCGAAACATGGGCGAAATATGGCCAGAAAGGTAATTCACATCGAACAGTATATAGGCGGATGGGGCTATAACAAGGAGATGCTCAGGCTCGACCTTGAAGGAACCGAGTCCACCGGCGCACTCATTGAAATAGCTTCCCTGGGCGGGTCGCTTTTCGATGCGATTAATATGTACAACCAAATTTCACAACACGGCAATGTCGAGATTGTTTTCGTGGGGCCCAGCGCATCGGCTGCTACGATCCTTGCCATGGGCGCCAAAAAGATATCGATTGCCGAAAACTCATTTGTGCTCATTCATAAGGTAATGTCGGTGGTCGACAACTTCGGAACATTCAACGAGGAAGATCTCGACAAGCTTATCCAGGACCTTCAGCAACTCCGTACCGAAAACCAGAAGTTCGACCTGGCCATTGCACGCATTTATTCGAAACGTACCGGCCGCACCATTGAAGAAACCATTGAAACCATGAAAACGGGCACCTGGCTCGATGCCGCTGAAGCAAAAATGCTGGGTCTTGTCGACGACATTGTCGATCCGCAGGTCCGCTGGAATTATTATACCAGCCGGTTTGTTGCCATGGTTCAGGGCAATAATCTTCCCGACCTGCCCCGTACCCGTGTTCCCGAAAATTCAAAAAATGAAAATATGAAACAATTTGAACTCCTTAACCGGGTGCTCGAGGTCGAAGACCTGCAGGCATCAGACGAAGGTTGTTACCTGAACGAGGAACAGCTCGCGATGATTGAGGCGCAGCTGGCATCGGTTACCGAAACCGAAAGCCGGTGTAATGCTGCAGTAACTGAGGCGCAGCAACATGCTGCCGAAATAACAGACAAACTCGAAGTTTTAACCCAGGCTCACGATGCGATTGCTGTTGATTTTGCGAAAAGCACCGAAACAGTTGCTGCTTTGGACGCTCAGGTAAACGACCTTGTGAACCAGACGCGTTCTCTTCAGGACTCTCTAACGGCTTCCGAATCGCAGCTTGCCGAAACATTTCGCGCTCTCGACACCATCGATGAAACCGTATTGGCTGCCGAAAGCATTGATGCCAAGGTCGCCGTGATAAATACACTGCTGAGCAAGGTTCCGGGAGCACCCGCCCCGGGCATTCTTCGCGAAAAGAACACCATAAAGAGCAACGGGGTGAACTGGGAGGTGATCAACAGCCTTCCGCACAACCGTGAAGCCGACAAAATGAAGTAACCAAAATTCCAAAGAGATATGAGTTTAACATTATCAGACATCGTTACGGAGTTTGGGGCATATTATGAAGATGCGGGGCAAAACAAGTCCCGGATACTCAAACTGCTCACACAGCCCAGAGAGCTGACAAACTATTGTACTCCGGTAAAAACCGATAACCAGATCTACCGGTTGTCGAATGCGTCCTTCTCCGCGATTGTGCAGCCTTTTCAGAAGACCTTTACGGCCAAGGGCGGCGCAACCTTCACTGCCAACGAAATCAGGGTTTACAACCTGAAAGTTGACGACGAGTTTTATCCCGACGATATCAAGGCGTCGTGGCTCGGTTTCCTGGCCGCCAATAACGTGAACCGTGAAGAGTGGCCCCTGGTACGCTGGATGATCGAACAGTATTACATTCCTGTTATCGACAGAGACATGGAACTGTACGAGTATTACAAGGGCGTATATGCTGCCCCCACCACCGGTATTGCCGGTTCAACCGGAACCGGAATTGACGGGCTTCAGAAAAAGCTTCAGGCTGGTGTTGACGCCGGAACCATCAACTCGGTAAACATTGGCACACTTGCCACTGCTACCATTTTTGACCAGGTCGAAACATTTACCGACGCTATCAGTGAGGTTTACCAGGGCATTGAAATGAAAGTTTTCATGAGCCGTTACTGGTACAAGAAATACATGCAGGACAAACGTTCGCAGGGTTTCTACCAGAAAACAAGCGATGCCCAGATCGACGGTGGCATCGACTTCACCCCCCAGAGTGTTGTTCCGCTGGCCAGTATGACCGGAACCAATGACATTTTCTGCACGCCAAAGGCCAACCTTCTGCACATTACCCCGTCAACGTCGACGAAAAACGCCATACGTGTCGAGGAAGTACGCAGGAACATCTCCGTGATGGCCGACTGGTGGGAAGGACTTGGATTTGGCATCGATGAGGCAGTTTGGACAAATATCCAGGCAACCAGTTCGGGATCGGTTTAACCATATTGAAATCTTAAAAACAGAATAATATGGCTATAGAATTCACCGATATCTTAAAAGATCTGACCAATGGCGCCAACATGGGCGGAATTGCCCAGACAGTGTATTACGGGTACTGGGCCGATGTGGCTACCTGGCCAACGAAACCCAGCGCTCCTACCACCCTTGTCGCCAATGCAGCACTTACCGGCGATCTCGTAATGGATTCCGGCAAGCGGCTTTTTACAATGTACCTTACCGATGACACCGGGGAATTCGAGGTCGAAACTGTCGGGGAAATGGACTGCAAATCGTTTGTGCTTCATCTCCGCCTTTTCCATCCCGGGCTCAAGGCTAAAATCCTTGGTTTCATTTCGGCTGCCAAAAACGAAAACCTGGTGTTTATCGTCCAGGACAACGACGATCAGTATTACCTGATGGGCGACTCGGTTCGTCCGGCTGTGTTCAACGGCTCGCCCGAATCATCCGGTACCGGTGGCGCTACTGCCGAACGCCGCGGGGTGAGCATGGAATTCACCTTCAAAACTGCAAACGTGCACATCTACAGCGGTTCAATTCCGTTGACCGCTTCGAGTTCATAGTTCAGGGGAGAATCATTATTCATACCCTCCGCTTTGCGGGGGGTATGTTTTTAACACACACTTATTATGTGGCAAAAGTATTTCAGGTTCAAGCTCATTCCCGGAGTGGTTATCACCCGGCAGTTTGGCAGGGTCGATTTTCGCGATCCGCTTATTCCGGTTGAGAACATCCAGCGATTGTACGAAGATGATTTTCCATACATTGACATTACCGACGATGGACGGCGTGAATTATACGGTGTTGGTGAACCCGTCGCCGATCCGGTTCCGGAGCCGTCGAAAAAAGTCAAGAAAAAGAAAACATAACAAACGTCTTTAATACCGTTATTCTTGTTTGCCGGGCATGTGTCCGGCTTTTTTTATGCCCCGTTTGTCCTTTTGGTTGTTTTATGTTAACGTGAATTTAGCAACCAAAATAGGAACGTGCTCTGGTTTTTTACTCCATACTCCTTTGAACGACGGCTTTTTGAGGCGTGGGACAACTATATGAACCTGGTTAAGGATCAGAATGACTGGGTTTGTATGATGGATGGCGATGCCATGTTCCTAACTCCTGCATTCGGCCATAAAATACAGCGGTATATCAACAATTTTCCCGATACGGGCATATTCACCTGTTATGCCAGCCGGTGCCATTACCAGGTGCAGATTCGTCAGGGCACCGAAACCGAGAATACCGACCTGATGTACCACCGCACATGGGCAGGTTCGATCGAACGCGAGCTTGAAGGCAAGGTAAAGGAAATTGACCGCAAGATAGCCGGTCACCTGATGGTGATGAAACGTTCGACCTGGACAAGGATCCGTCCGCTGGTTCTTCAGGAAACCAAAATAAAAACCATCCTGGGGGTAGATACGAAGATCAGCAGGGCCGTGTTGTCGTCGGGTATGAAAATAAGGCTGATGCGTGGAATTTACATTCTGCATTATTTGAGACTTAAAGAAGGTTACGACTTTAAAACGCATCTTCAATGAAACCGCTAACCATCGTTATTCCGAACAAAGCCGGTGAAAAACCGCACCTGACCATAAATTCCCTTTATTCCCAGACATTCTCCGATTTTGACATTATCATCATTAACGACAATGAAAATAATGCCTGCCGCGCCCGTAACCGCGGATTCAGGCTGGTAAATACTCCTTATGTCCTGTTTTCGGACAATGATATCAACTGGGTTTCCACCGCCTTGGAGAGCATGTACCGGTGCCTGGAGGATCATCGGGATATATCGTTCTCGTGGGGATCGTTCGAGACAAATCGCCGGATGTGGTGTGACCGGGAGTGGGATCCGGAGCTGCTCAAACAGAAAAACTATATTTCGGGTAACAGCATGGTGCGCACGCTCGATCATCCGGGATGGGATGAAAATATCCGCAGGTTACAGGACTGGGATGTGTGGCTTACCATGCTCGAAAATGGAAAAAAAGGGAAATGGGTGGGGAAACTGCTTTTTACCACTCCCGTCCGCGATGGGATAACCCGCAATTCGATACCGCTCGATGAAGCCAGGGAAGTAATCATTTTAAAACATAATTTATATAAAAATGACAGTAGCGAGACAGCATAAGGATGCATACCATGTATTTGAAAATTTTCTGCTTACAGTAAAGCCCTGCAGGGTTATCGAAATTGGTACGTGGAAGGGATACTTTACCAGTTTCCTGAAACGGGTATCCGGAATAGGACCCGGATTTGAACTTGTGAGTTATGATACCGAAATTTTTGAAGAGCAAAAAATATGCGAGGCAGAAGGAATTTTGGTAAAAATTGAAAATCCGTTTACGGGGGATTACGAAGGGTTGAAAGATGATGTTGCTTCCTATATAAGAGAGCCAGGCATCACGGTTGTTCTTTGCGACAACGGCAATAAGATAAAAGAATTTTGTTGTGTGGCAAAGTACCTAAAACCGGGCGATTATGTAATGGCTCACGACTATGTTGATACAGCTGAAAATTACGAGCTGAATTATCGTGATAAAATATGGCGGTCGCACGAGATATCGGATGCTGATATTGCTGAAACATGTAAAGAGCAGGGACTTGAATCGATTGATGAGGAGAGTTTTGACGGAATAGTTTGGGTATGCAAGAGGAAAGTTTAAGGTTTAAAGTTTTAAGTTAATAGGTCAAAATTGTTTTAAAAAGCAAGAAAATGGGTAAGAAGGAAATACATGAGTGGATAGGTGAGTTGATGCATGATATTAAGAATCCGGTGATAGTTGAAATCGGATCTAACACCGGTACCGATACTGTAAAACTTGCCGCCATACCCGGATCGACAGTTTATGCCTTTGAACCTGAGCCGCGTTGTGATCTTACAAAGATGCCTTTAAATGTGGCAGTAAACCAAATGGCGGTATCGGATGCAACGGGAGATGCCGTTTTCAATCTGTCGGATTCTCCCGGATATAATACACCCGGAAAAATGTGGACTTATTCATCATCGCTGCTTAAACCAAAAAACCACCTGAAGGTTCACCCGCATGTCAGGTTTGAAAAACAGGTAAAAGTAAAGACAACCCGGCTTGATGACTATTGCGTTGAGAAAGGAATTTCAAAAATTGATTTCTTGTGGATGGATACACAGGGGGCCGAGGCTAAAGTATTTACCGGTGCCGCAGAGATATTAAAAAACACCCGGTATGTGTATACCGAATACAGTAACAGTGAGTTATACGAAGGTCAAAAGCCACTCGATGCATTGATTAAAATGCTGAAAACATACGAGGTAATGGATATTTGGCCGGTTGAACCAATGAATGTACTATTAAAAAATGTTGTTTTTACTGAACCGGCGTCATATCCGGTTTCATCTCCTGATCCATCTGTTAGTATTCCCGAAAAAAATAATTATGCAAAAAACCGGATAATCCGCATTGATGATTTCCCATCGGGAGTAAGGCCAATATTGCCCGATTTGTCGCTGTTCTTTAAGATATTCGATGAGTTTGAAAAACGGGGAATATATTTCTACCTGGGTATCGTTCCAGATGTTTTCAAAAGATATGTAAAAGAAAATGATAAGGAAAGACTGAAAAAATACAAGTACCTGGTGCCCTGCCAGCATGGTTACGACCACCGCTATGATGAGATGTCGCGCAGGTTGATTATTGCCAATGATGTGTTTAATGTAAAAACCATTGGTTGTTTCAATGAATTCGATAAATTATCGAAGATTGATATACTCAATAAAATAAGGGCTGGAAAACGAATACTTGAATCGTATTTCGACAGGAGCGTAAACCACTATATACCTGTGTGCAATATAATCGACAACACCCTGATAGATGTGCTTCGCCGAATGAATTACCCATATCTATTCACTGTTCCGAGTGCTATGCAGGTTGAAAAAGTAAATACCATAATGACAAATTTCCGCGGCCGGCTGCATGAATTGAGTCCCGAGACCGAGGGATGCATTGCACTGCACATTACGTGGGAATATGATTATATCAAGGCCAATGGATGGGACAAGTGGATTGATAAATTTAACCGGGTATTCGGCGACGTAGTTACCCATCAGGCTGTTTCGGCACCAGAAAAAAAAAAAGCGGTAAAAATATTCCTGTTACGGTCGAAAACGAAAAGCAAATTAAAACAGATAACATTCACATCAAACCAGGGAAAATACCGAGGATTGCCAATTTTTACTGGAACCTGGAGACACCTTTGAGTTATCTGCGGTATTTAACAATTGTAACATTCCGTTATTTTCACCCGCAGTGGGTGATTAATCTTTGGGTTTCGCATAGTGACACAAAGAGTATTACCGAATGGGCCACCTCCAGGAACATACTGAAACAGGATTTTCAAACAACCAGCAACGGTAAAAATTATTTATACAACACCTTAAGTCTCGGTGTTAATATACTGCAATTCGATGACCAACTTTGTAATTTATTGCCACCTAATTATGTGAGCGATATAGCACGATTTAAAACATTGTTCAGCGGGGGATGGTTTTTTGATCTTGACCAAATATTTACCCGGAACTTTGATGATCTGTGCAATTACGATTTTGTCACCGGTGTCGGGTACATGAAGGAATATCCTCCTACCGGACTGATTAACTGCGGAGTGCTGGGAGCATCGAAAGACAGTGTGGTGCCTGAAACGATCAATCAGAAACAAACTGAAATATTAAAAAACTCTCCGGTAAAAGGTTATAATGAGCTGGGTAACCTTTTTCTGAATAAATGCTTCAAAGAGGACTGGTATAAGAATCTGAAAGAAAACCATTTCATTTCAGGTCTGGAATATTTTTATCCGGTATCGACCAGCCCCGAAGTTGAAGTATTATACCAGGGGAAAATAAAAATTGAGGATCTGGAAAACAACTATGCCGTTCATTGGTATGGGGGCCATACATTATCACAGGACTTTAACTCTAAATATACCGAAGCGTTTGCCCAAACATCGATGGATTCGATAAGCGTATATTGCCGTAAGCTGGGGATTTTAGCGAAAACCGTACCTGATAAAAAAAAGCATGAAATCATTTTCTGCACGTCTATCAGTCCAAACAAGGAAAACGAATTCCGCCAGTTAAAGGCGATTGGTACCTGGATAGGTTCCGGAATACCTGTTTATTCAGTAAATACGAAACAGGAAATTCCTCTTTTGAAAAAAACATATGGGGGGGTTACTTTTTTGGGAACTGATGATGCTGTTACCGTATCGGGAAAGGCGTATATCAAAATCAATACAATTCTTGATTTTGTAAAAAAGATAGATTGTGAAACGGTTTGCATTATTAATTCCGATATTGAGTTTGCTCATAACGGAGATCTCTTTAACCAATTAAAGCAGAATGCACGAAATGGACTGGTGATTGCCCGGAGGTTTAATTATACCGCGGAGCATACTGATGCCAAAATGGAACAGGGGGGGATTGATGTTTTTGCATTTGCAAAAAAACACATTGACATTATCCCTAAAGACGAATATTGCCTGGGCCAACCTGTCTGGGATTACTGGTTCCCGTTGATGTTTTCCGAAAACAACATCCAGGTTTATTATATCGATGAACCATTGTTTTATCACCAGATTCACAAGCGGAGGTGGTCGAAGCAGGTGTGGGCCCGGAACCTGAACAGGATAGGGAAGCAATTTCATTGGGAAGAGAAGGATCCCGGTAAAATATCGTTGATTATGTTTTGCCGGTTTATGGCAAAAGCCATTAATATCAGAGCAACCTAAAAATAAAATAATGGATTTCATAGGCAGCAAATATGGAGGGTATTCGGTGCCCCGTGGATTGTTAAACGAGAATAGTATTGTTTATTCATTCGGACTTGGCGAAGATGCCACTTTTGATATCGGGCTATCAGAAATGTACGGATGCGAAGTGCACATATTCGATCCAACCCCCAGAAGTAAGATTTTTTACGAGAGTAAGCTAAAAAACTACCCCAAGCTTAAATACTACGAATTCGGCCTTTGGGATAAGGATACGGAGGTTAAGTTTTATGAGCCTGCTGACAAAACGCATGTGAGCCACTCGATAGGTAACCTGCAACATACCGAGCAGTTTTTTCAGGGGAAGGTGAAGCGATTGAAAACCATAATGAAAATGCTGGGGCACACAGAAATAAGCTTGCTTAAGATTGACATTGAAGGTGCCGAATATGAGGTTATACCGGATATGGCAATAATGATGATACTGCCGAAGATTATTTGCCTTGAATTTCACAAGAGAAAGGATATCGTTTCTCCTGATGGTGTAGTAGCCATACTCAAATATGTCGGCTATGAATTGGTGCTGCAAAGAGATAATGCTTATACGTTTAAGTGATTTCGGATTGTGGATTTTTGATTTCGGATTGCGGATTTAAAAAGAAAATATGACACAAACGGATTTAGTTAAATTGAAAGAGGCCCTGATTGAGGTAAAGCAGATGGGGATAGTTGGCGCGGAGGATGGAATTGCCATTCACTCGGCCTGGCCTGATCAGGCTGAAGCCATGAAGGAAACATTTGGAGAAAAAGTAAGGTTGCTGAACAAGGATATGTGGAACATAAAGGATGGCAGGACGAAAGAGATGTTTGGACTACTGGTGTTTTGCAACGTGTTTATGTATATAAGCACCCCGGAGCTTGCTTTTAAAAACGTGCTGGGGTCGTGCAAATACCTACTGATACAGGATATTATACGCAGGGACCGGGGGCCGAAGATATTTGGCAGCGACGGGGATTGTATGCGGTATGAATACGGGAAGCTTAAGTCTAATTACGCGAAGGCGTTTGATCTTGCAGTATTTAAGGAGCAGATAATAAAATTCACTCCTTATATTGATAGTAATGAATGGTTACATTTTATATCGTTAATGAAAGGAAATTTATAATGGAAAACAAAATCAGGGATTTATTTGACAAATACCATCCTACAAAGGCGAGGGTTAATTATGAAGGGCCCTACTGGCATCATTTTAAACATTTGAGAGAAACCACGAAATCGGTGTTGGAAATAGGTGTTCAGGCAGGGTTAAGTTTATTGACGTGGCATGAGTTTTTTCCGAATGCCCGCATATTTGGAATTGACATTGACCCGGTATGCGAAAAGTTGAACAACAATAACAACCGGATAGTGGTGAAAATTGGAAAACAACAGGATATTGGGTTTCTAGAAAAAATAAATAAGCAAGCCGGTGGGTTTGACATCATAATTGATGATGGTTCGCACGCACCTGAACATCAGATAACATCGTTTGAGACATTGTTTCCGATGATGCGAGATAATGGCATTTATGTAGTTGAAGACATGGAGCAGGGATTTAATGCGGTTGATTATTTTGCACGATTGACCAGGAACCTGAATTACCATGAACCTGCTGCCCATTGGCATGATCTTTCGTATTTTAAAGGTGGAAACTATTTTGATAATCACATTACGGCAATTTCATTTTACCGTTATATCTGTTTTGTTCAGAAGGGACACAACCCCGATAACCCATACCTTGATATTGTTGACTGATGAAAATAGCGGTTAGTTTGATTGTGTTTAACGGGATGCCATTCATCGAAAAATATCTGAGGCATTATACCGAATGCCCTGATGTTGATTATGTGGTTGTTGCCGAGGGGGCAACAGAAAACATGAAGAGTGTGCTTGATTTAAAGAGTGCGCACAGTACCGACGGATCGATTGAGGTGCTCGCCGGATATTTACAGCATCCAAAAGTGAGGTTTGTGTGTGCCCAAAAGGCATACCCCGAAAAGGTTGATCAACAGAATTCATACATAAGCCTTGTACCCGAAGACACAAATTATATCTGGGTGGCAGATTGCGATGAGTTTTATCAATGGTCGGACATCAAAATGATGAAACAATTGCTCAGTTATAATCAATATACCTTTGTTGAATTCAAAATGTGGCATTTCTGGAAGGGAATTGATACCATCGGCGTCGGTGGTCGTGGCTGGGGATACGACCAGGTGATCGATCGCATATTTGCCTATTATCCCGGTGCACGATTTTCGAATCACCGCCCTATAATAATGGCCGACCGTAACGGGAAGTCGGTAAAAGAGATAAATCCATTGCTGGCGGCTAATAATCCGGTGATCACGTTTCATTACAGTTATATATTGCAAAAGAACGTGTACGAGAAGATGCTTTATTACACAAAAACATTCAACCGCAACTATATTGACGACTGGTATAAGCCCGTGTGGCTGGCATGGACACGGGAAAACAGGGAAGAGATAGAGGCAAAATACAGCATACACCCATCGACGCCCGGAGCAAAAACGAAAGATGTTAAACTGGTTCATCCGATTGATGTCAGCAATATATTATGAAAACAGCACTGATAACGGGAGTAACAGGACAGGACGGGGCTTACCTAAGTGAGTTGCTGCTGAGCAAGGGCTATGTTGTGCATGGAATCAAGCGCCGGTCGTCGTCGTTCAATACTGCAAGGATAGACCATTTATACCAGGATCCCCACGTAAAAGACCGCAATTTCATACTCCATTATGGCGACATTACCGATTCGCTGAATGTTACCAGGATAGTTGAACAAGTGCAACCCGACGAAATTTATAACCTGGCAGCCATGAGCCATGTTGCAGTCAGTTTTGAAATACCCGAATACACGGCCAATACGGATGCGACAGGAACGCTCAGGGTATTGGAGGCCATCAGGATTACAGGACTTACTGAAAAAACAAGGTTTTACCAGGCATCGACATCGGAGCTTTACGGATTGGTTAATTATTCAGTACAGGATGAAAAAACGCCTTTTTATCCGCGCAGCCCTTATGCATGCGCCAAATTGTATGCTTACTGGATAACCGTGAATTACCGTGAGGCATACGGAATACATGCAAGCAACGGAATACTGTTTAACCATGAGTCGCCCATAAGAGGAGAGACTTTTGTTAGCCGCAAGATAACCATGGCTGTTGCTCGTATAGTTCACGGACTGCAGCCGAAACTTTTTTTGGGGAACCTTAATGCTTCGCGCGATTGGGGGCACGCAAAGGATTATGTAAGAGCCATGTGGATGATTATGCAACAGGAATTACCCGGCGATTATGTGATTGCAACCGGCGAAAGCATCACGGTGCGTGAGTTTGTAAAACGTGCTTTTTTATGCGCCGGGGTTGAAATTATGTTTTACGGTAAGGGTGTTGATGAAAAGGGAGTTATTAATCAGGTGTACGGCAATGGAAATAAGCATTTATTTGAGGGGCAGGTTGTGGTTGCCGTTGACCCTGTATATTTCAGGCCTTCGGACGTTAATTCCCTGCTCGGGAATCCGGCAAAGGCCAAAACGATGCTCGGTTGGGTTCCGGAGTATGACCTTGATATGCTTATTGCGGAGATGGTTGAAAGTGATTTGAAAAAAATAATCAATAATGGAAAAGAACAGTAAAATATACATTGCCGGGCATACGGGGCTTGTGGGGTCGGCTATCTGGCGCATGCTACAATCGCTCGGTTATGATAATTTGATTGGGAAAACGAAGGACGAGATTGATTTAACCAACCAGGCACAGACTGATTGTTTTTTTGCAACCGAAAAACCCGAATATGTTTTTGATGCAGCGGCTAAGGTTGGCGGAATTATGGCAAACAATAATTACAGGGCCGAGTTTATTTATAATAACCTGATGATGGAGAATAACATTATACATGCCGCTTATGTGCATAATGTTAAAAAACTGCTGTTTTTGGGAAGCACGTGCATTTATCCGCGTAATGCGCCGCAGCCAATGAAAGAGGAATATTTGCTTACAGGACTACTTGAGCCGACAAATGAACCTTATGCCATAGCTAAAATTGCCGGCATTAAAATGTGTGAGAGCTACTGGCGTCAGTATGGTTGTGATTTTATTTCGGTAATGCCTACCAATTTGTACGGACCAGGTGATAATTTCGATTTGCGGACATCTCATGTATTACCTGCCCTTATTCGACGGATATATGATGCAAAACATAATGATGCCCCATCGATAACATTGTGGGGTACCGGTAAGGTATTCCGTGAATTTATGTACGTTGATGACATGGCCGATGCCTGCGTATGGGTAATGAATAATGTTTCGTCCGATAACCTTTACAACGAAAAAGGACTCACTCATATCAACTTAGGGACGGAAGAGGAAATAACCATTTTCCAATTGGCCGTGATGATAAAAGAAATTACCGGGTATAAAGGTGAACTAGAATTTGACCGCACCCATCCTGACGGACCAAAGCGTAAACTCACCGACTGTTCGTTGATTCACCGGCTTGGATGGTATCATAAAACGGGGTTGAAAGAAGGATTGCTAAAAACATGGGAATGGTATAAAAACATAAAGGATAATGATATTGATGATCAATTACTATAAAGACGAAAACCCCGCACGGCAGGCTGAAATTGATGAATGCCTACGTAAAAATATTGAACACCCATTAATTGATCATATTCTTATTTTCAAAGAGGAGAATGTTGCCGTTCATAAGAATAAAAAAATAATACCGGTTAATTGGAAAGGAAGGCCAACCTATTCGGATTATTTCAGGATTGGCAGTAAATATAATGATATCAAGATATTGGCAAATAGCGATATATATTTTGATTCATCTCTTATGTATTCTAAAAAAATCAGATTTAACCAGGTTTATGCACTTTGCCGGTGGACTGAAGTTAACGGAACGCTAAAATTTTATAATCACAAAGACAGCCAGGATGTCTGGATATGGTTGGGTAAAATAAATGTGAACTGTGAGTTCAGCCTTGGTGTTCCCGGTTGTGACAATGCGATTGCATATTTACTTGCAAGTTCGGGTTACAGGGTGCTAAGCCCGTCAAAATCCGTGAAAGCCATTCACCTGCACAACTCCGGAGTGAGAAACTATATAAAGAATAAAGACAGGGTGCAAGGCCCATATTTATATTTAAAATATTATTGAGCATGGATACGCAAAATATTGACATTGTTTATGTCCTTGGCCGCGGAAGCAAATGGAAAAATAACGAATTGCGTTATTCGCTTCGTTCTGTTCAAAATAACCTGATCGGGTATCGCAATGTATATGTTGTGGGTGTAAACCCCGGCTTTTTACAAGGCATCATCCATATTCCTTATCCCGATGAGATTGGTCCCCAGAATGCTGATGGGAACATTGCCTGCAAGGTGCTTCGCGCATGCCGTGAAAAGGATCTGTCAGATGATTTTCTCTTCATTAATGATGACCATCTAATTCTGAAGCCCATGGAGGTATTGACTATCCCCGCCTTTCATAAAGGAGACATGAATGATTATCCCGAGAAGCACTGGACCAATAATCTTTGGCGGCGGCGACTGAAGCGCACCCGGGATGTTCTGAATCAGAAAAATCTTCCTTCCCTGAATTATGACTGCCATGTTCCTATTCTGTTTAATAAGCACACTTTTCCTAAAGTGATTGAAATGTTCGATTTCAAGGAAGATATCGGGTATACCATGAAAAGCATGTATGGTAATGTGGCTTGCCAGGATTCGTGCACTCTTCTTGCCGGCGAGAAAAGAACAATCTTCCAGATGATGCAATTCAGTCAGATCGAAAACAGGCTGAAAAATTGTGATTTTGCAAGCTATAACGATGAAGGACTGAATGCACATCTTAAAAAGTGGCTTTGGTTAACATTCCCATCCATGTCACGATTCGAGATTAACGACATTGAAGATCTGTATGTTGAAGCGTTAACCTGGATTAATGGTAATCGTGATTTCCATGAAGGGGCTCTGCTATTTTCAAAATATATTAGGAGGAATAATATAAACAAGCTTTTCAATATGGGCGAAACGCCTGCTATGAGAGAAAAACTGGAATTTAAATTCAAACAAATTTTGAGTGACTATGAGCGAGGATCCTAAAATTTTAGTTACCAGCTGGTGGGTTTCAGGTTGTGATTACGACGAAGGCATTAACCTGTACATTCAGCTCGGTAAAAATAAAACACTGAAAAATGTGATGCCCGGAAGGCCGTCGCGGTATACTGAAAAACTCCGGTATGAGCTTTGCAAGGATGTAGGACTTAACTGGCTGTCGATGCCGGCACAGACGGGGCATAGGCCGGTCCAACGCATTATTGTTTCGACCGCGAAAAAGCAGGATCCCGGCATTGAGCAGCATGTTGAGCCCCAACGGGAAAATACCGACCAATACCCCCCTCTGGTGCGAAGGGTTATCAGCGAATATGCTGAATGTTACCGGGAGCGCTCCATAATTCATCAGCAAATGTGCTCCTTACCGGAGATTAATTCGGAAGATCATTGCAAGAAACGGGCTGCTTTGTTGAAGTCGATCAAGGATCTGTCTTTGCGAATGGATGATCTGTATTATGCCCGGATGGCCTATCATGATCATAAGGAAATTCCTGATGAAACGAAACTATGGCCGGGAGAGACGAAAAGAGAAGATGTTAATGTACTTCCGAATGATATTGAAAGATTAAAGGTGATGAAAAAAAACCAGCAGGTTGCCCTTTTTAAGGACAGGAATATGCTTGATTTTCAACAGCACACTAAATGTGACATCAAAAATCCGATGCCTGACGGTCCCCGGCGCAAAGGGATTGAGAAGCGCATCGCCTGGCGACGTAAGCGCATTGAGGAGATTGAATATAAAATTGTAGAACTGACATGATATTTGATTTTTTCATACCATCAATGCCAGCAGTTTTGGATCAAAAAAAAACGGTTATTGTTTCGCGACAGCCAAATCAAACCAGTTTGCGATGCGTTTCTGACCAGGAAAAAACATTAACCGGATCCATCGGGGTAATTACCAATGGGGAAACGTTACATTACTTCAGCTATGGCAATTTTAACCTGGTAAGGCTTATTCTATTCCTCATAAAACAGACTGGCCCTGTACATTGTTTCATGACCAGCTATTCGTTCTCCCAGAAAAGTATTGAGTCTCTTCAGAAAAGAATAGAACGGAGAGATTTTCTGTCATTCCGGGTAATTGTCGATAACAGGGTAAAAACCATGAGCCCGAAACCGTTTCAGATGCTTTCTAAGAGTTTTGACTACCGGTGTATTTCGGTTCATGCCAAAATTGCCCTGTTGTGGAATGACAAATGGAAGATTGACATAGTTACCATTCAGAATGCTACCGATAATCCAAAAATGGAAAGAGGGATCATTTACACTGACCCGTTTGTGTTTGATTTTGATTTAAAAGCACTCGAAGATGCATTTGAACGAGGATCATTATAAAGCTATTGAAGAAATGGCGGCTCTGTTTTTCAAACCTGAAGATATTGCCGACAACCTGGAGTTTCAGGAGAATGACAAAGATGAATTTTGTATGAATATTGAGTTAAAAACAGGGGATGCCTATTTATACTACCGTCGTGGCCGCCTACGGACGGAGGTTGAACTTCGCAACTCCATCAAAATGGCGGCCATGAACGGTAGCAGCCCTGCGCAAACCATGATGTTGAATTTTTATAAAGAATCACTATGAAAAGAGCATTAACCGATTACAAATACGAGGCAATAAAGCAACACATACTGGATCCCGACAATTCACAGCTTTCCGAAGAACACCAGCAGGTACTCGACCGGGTTATTTCCATGTCAAAAGTCCTTGATAAGAATCCGATACAGAAAAATGCCATCGCCATTCACAGGGCAAAGTATTCCGATATTGGTAAGACACAAGCGTATGAAGACATGCGTCTGGCCTTGAGATTGTTTAATACACTGCATCCGTTCAATTATGATGTGTGGCAGACTTGGCTGATCAACGACATTATTCACAATATTGATCTTGCCCGCAAGGGGAATTCGCATCAGGACCGCCGGGTGATTGCCATGGAGCATGCCAATTTGATCAAAGCGATAGGGGAACGTCCCCAGGAGATCGATGATCCTACGCGCAATGAAAAGCATCAGTTCTATTTTGTTATGAATATCAACAATGAATCGGTAAAAATTGATCTGAATAATATTAAAAAGCTTCCTGCCGAAACACTGAATGAAATCAACCGCGCTCTTTTCGGGGGAAATGAAATTACCGATATTGAAGCAGAAGATATTATGAATTCATGATAACAGAAATTGTTAATCTGAATAATCCTCAGCTGATTTCTGTGCTGAATAATGCCAGGAGTGAGGTTGATATACATGGCCGTGGGACAGGTAAGAGTTATATTATCGGTTGGGAGATTAATAATATCATACGCAATATGCCCCGTTCTGTTTCTTCGATCACAGGCAGGACTTTCGGGCAGATATTGACCAGGACACTTCCCTCCAGCTTCAAATTTCTCGAACGTATTGGTTATGTGAAAGACAAAGATTATGTCATTGGGCGCCGCCCTCCGGAACACTGGCATTCTCCGATTGAGAAAATAACTAAGTTTGATAATTTCATCTCCTTTTCCAACGGCACCGGTTTTCTTATGCAAAGCCAGGAACGTGTTGGATCAGCCCGTGGCCCGAATATTGACCGAGAAATTGTTGATGAAGCCCTGACACTTATTAAAGATCGTTATGACCAGGAAGTTTCACCCAGTAATCGCGGTAATGAAGATCATTTTGGAAAGCTTACAAGAAAACCGGTCGTCCAGCATCATGGGTTCAGGTATGTTTCTTCCATGCCGTATAGTTATGACCAGAAGTGGCTTCTTGATTATGGCAAATATTATGAGGAAGAAGCAGGGATCCCCATCTTTGATCTATGGAACAGGATAGTAAAACTTCAACTCCAGTTGCTTGAAGTCCATAAAGATGGAAATACCAAAATCTTCCGTGAAATATGGAACGAAACAGTTCGCCTTAAAAAGCAGATTACCCCTTTTGTTTCCAAAAATGGCGTTTTGTTTACTCTTGCCAATGCTTTTGATAATATACAAAACCTTGGTTTCTCTTACATTGCCAGAGAATATGAAAAACAGTCAACAATAACTTTCCTGATTGAAATACTTAACTGGATAGTTGACAAAGTAGAAGATTGTTATTACAATATTGATCCAACAAGACATTTATATTATGATGCGAGCAATGATAATTTCATTCGGGATTATGCGGAAAACAATAACTGGGATTTAAAGCAGCTATCTTCCCAGGACAGTCGCATGGATCTTGATTGTGATATGTCCAGACCCCTCGATATTACGCCCGACTGGGGTGCAAAGATTTCTCTGTTCTCTGTGGGTCAGGAGCATAACTTTAACTTCGTAACAAAAGTCATTGAACCTGTTGATTGTATTATTAATGAGTTTTTTGTCAAACCTGATGAAACGGAAGGGGTAATGATCGATGAGCTGGTGGATAAATTCTGCGCCTATTATACCCATCATTTTAAAAAACAGGTTGTTTATTTCCGGGACAGGTATGGTGACAGCCGTCAGCCTAACGCGTCTAACAGCAAGACTTATAACCAGCAGGCCATTGAGAGATTTGAAAAAAACGGATGGGATGTTATCCCACGTGTACATAGGGGACAGGAACCGCCACAGCATGATAAGTATCTTTTGTGGGTAAATATTTTGAAGGGTAGTGATCCCAAATTCCCAAAAGTTATTTTTAATGCGAAGAATTGTAAGTACACCTTAATCTCCATGAACAATACAAAACTAATTGAGGCTAATAATAAATACGAAAAGGACAAGCGATCTGAACAAAAGAAAACTGTTCTACCTGAAGAAGCTACTCACTTCGGCGACGCTGTTGATAAACGGATATGGTCAAAGTATTCGTCGTCACTCTATAGGACTTCTACGTTTATTGATCCAAGATTCTGATATAAGGACTGCAACTTTTATAGCAATAGGACTGTTTCATATATCCTTATGGGGTGCCTTTGGGGTTGTTTCGCCGGATAGGGTAGGCACGGGAACCCTATGATTCAAAAACTACGTTTTTAAAGATTTCCTATTCAACGATTTATGTCTTTGTATAATAGATATTTATAAACTGAAAATGGCTCCTGTAAGCTTTTTCTTGTAAGAAAAAGCTCGCAAAAAGAACCTTGCGCCTCCATTTTTTGCATAAATGGAATTGTACGGGAGCCATTTTCAACCCGTACAATCTGCGCCCTTCTTTTCTCTTCCGCATGGAGAAAAGAAGCAAAAGAGAAGGGCCTTTGCCATGGGTGCTTCGTTGTGTTATTTCTTTTTACTCCCAAATGCCATGTTTCCGGCTCTTTATCTCTATTGTCGCTTTTTCTTTTGTTCTTGGTTTTTCCGGAAGGAAGGAAGTATTATGAACACTGTGCATCGGATTACATCAGACGCAAGATCGAAGAGATCATGTTCTTTGAAAATGTGCTGATAGAGGTTATCGGATCCTGGATATGGATATCGGGTGAGACCCGTCCGATCAGGGAGGAGCTTAAACAAAAGGGATTCCGTTTTTCACACAATAAGCTGGCCTGGTATTGGTATTACGGAGACTATCATAAGTTTACGAAACGTCAGTATTCCATGGATGAGATCCGGATGATGTGGGGATCTGAGGAGGTGGAGAAACAGAAAATGAAAACCCAGATTGCTTTTTAAATAAACCGTCCTGGCTGAAAAGTCGGGACGGTATTTTTTTTGAGTTCTGAAAATTGTTTTTTCTCTAATTCCGCCACAAAGTTATTTGCGCCCCCCGGAATGGTCAAGGGGATAGTTCATTTTCCTCCGGTCATTTTTGCCTGGCCGGAAAATGACATTACCTCCGGTTTGGTCTCAGTGGCTTGTGGGTTACTGACACGCAAACTTAAAACTCAATTGACCTTATCCGGGGCAGCTCAATTTTATGGCAGCGTAATTATTGAAAACCAGGCGTGCCAGATGCCTAAACAGGTCCCCAGGGCAGGGGCGAAAATTATGGGTAATACAGCAAAAAAGATGTCAGAGAGTGATGATGCCGCCACAATGACGGTAGTAAAGAATGAGCCGGTTACGGTTGAAGCAAAAGTGATTGAACCGGAACCTGAACTCACCCTTGAGCAGAAGATCCGCAAAGTGGAGGATTTGAACCTGCTGATTGATAAGTGGCAGAAACTGCGCGAATCGGAACGCAGCCTGCAGACGTTTAAGCTGGCAGGTGATGGATTCAGCAACCAGCTGGTGTTCCGTGATATGACCTCGGGACAGGAATTTAAAACCTATAACGCCCTGGTGATCGGCCGGGCTATAGGGGTGATCCGCGATGCATTGTCGGAGAAGATCGCAGAGATTGAGTCGCAGATCAGGTTCTGATGGAATGATCCCCCTCCGGGGGGATTATTTTTTTGTCGAAGGCCGGGAAATTAACCCCTGGCTTAATTTATGTTGGTATTGTGCTTTCATTATACTGTTTATCCCTGTCCTTTCAATGTTTTTTCCACCGGATTACATTCGTTGCAACATTATTGATATTCTATGAGTGATACCATCCGCCGTAATCTTGCCCTGCGCGAGTACGACATAAAGGAAGATCGCACGGGCGGTACTGTCACCTTCTCGCTGAAGTTTGTCAAGAAAAACGGTGAACTTGTGTTTATTCCCCTGGCAACGGCTGCCGGGCTTCCTTTTAACGCAACAAAAAACCGGATGCGTGGTGTGCGTCCGGTCGATTCAATGTTAAACCAAACCGGCCATATTCACGCGGTGGACATCGATGCTATCGTGGAATGGAACGGTAAAAGAGTAGTAATATAATGGCTGAACTTGTTTTTAATAATGCCGGCGTACCGCTTTTGGGGTATGGAAAGAGTTACCTTGCCGTGACTACCGGATCGCCAGACAAACCAAAGTCGGTTAGCTCCCCCCAGAATGATGATCCTGATTATGCTTCTGTTGGTGATTATAAGGTAGCTGACTGGGGGTCATCGAATAACTTCCCAGATACGGCTGTTACAACCATCGAGAAAGTGGGGGTGCTTAACACTGGCCTGAAATTCCTTCGAAACCTTACCATTGGTCAGGGTATTTTTCCGGTGAAAGTAAACGGTTATGACAGCCGGGGAAATGAGGTACTCGAAGTCGTAAGCGACTCGAATCTCCGCCGTTTTATTAACAGCCGTATGGTCCGCAGGTATATCGAAAAGGCGCTGCGCGATTATCTGAAGTTCGGTCCTGCCTTTGTGCAGCTTATACCGAGCGTCGACGGATCGAAGATGGTGGGCATAAACACCATAAATGCCCTGTATTGCCGGCTGTCGGTCGCCAACTCGGCCGGCCTTATTGAGAAGTGCATTGTGTCGGGGAAATGGCCCGATACTCCTCAGATCGATGATTGCACCATTATTGATGCGCTCGATGAATATGATCCCTGGGATGACCTTCAGCGGCGCATTAAAACGAAAACCATAAAGGGCCGGTCGTTTGTTTATGTCGTGCGTGACTCGTGGAGCAATGCCGAATATTACTCCACCCCTATATGGTACTCGGCTTACCAGGCCGGGTGGACCGATGTGGCGACCGCCGTTCCGCTTTTTCTGAAGAAAGCCTACACCAACCAGATTACCTGGAAGTACCACGTTAAAATTCCCTACACATTCTGGGACCGGAAATTCCCTGCAGGTGAGTATAAAACGAAAACTGAACGGCAGACGGCCATTGAGGATTACATGGATCAGATCGAGGATAACCTGACCAGCGCTGATAATGCATCGAAGACCATTTTCACGTTCTATGAGATTAATCCGGTGAATGGTAAGGCGGAGGAGCAATGGATCATTGAACCTATTCAGAATAAGCTTTCGAGCGAAAATGACCTGATTTCTTCGGCTGCCGCTAACTCTGAAATTTTGTTTGCCCTGATGATAAATCCAAACGTGATGGGCGCCGGCATGCCCGGTGGTACCTATGCCGGGAATCAGGGAGGCAGCAATATCAGGGAAGCATTCCTGGTAAACATTGCCAATGCCTGGGTAGACCGTCAAAATATACTCGATCCGCTTGAGACATTCCTTCGGTTTAACGGGCTGAGTGATGACATTGAGCTGCGTTTTCGCAATACTGTTCTTACCACCCTTGATACCGGGTCGGGAACTGAACGAACACTTTCTTAACCTCAAAATATTACCGATATGTTGATTGGTACCATCACCGAAATTCAGAACCTTCTCCCGATTGGCGTGGGGAACAATTTCAACCGGCTGAAGCCGCATCTTCAGAATGCCGAAACGGCCTATATAAAACCGCTCCTTGGTACTGAAATGTACCTTGAGATAAGTGAATTCTATGAGAACTACCCCTATGATTCGCCCACAACAATTCAGGAGGATTGTGAAACCCTGTTGCTAAAACTTCAGCATGCCATTGTTCACCTGGCTTATTATGTGGGGTTCGATTTTCTGAATGTGTCGGCTACCGACATGGGGTTTCAGCGCATTGAGTCGCAAACATCGAAAACCTTGTTTAAATACCAGGAAGACAACCTTCGCAGTTATTTCAAAACAAGCGGGTTTAATATGCTTGACGATGCGTTGGTGTTTATGGAGGAAAATATATCGTCGTTTGGTGAATGGGAAGCAAGTGCTACCTATACGGTGTTTAAGCAGGCATTTCTGAAGACATCCCCTGAATTCAGCGCCATTTATTTCATTAACAACAGCCGGTTGACATTCCTCAGGCTTCAGCCGCATATCCGGTTCATTGAGGATACTGTAATTAAGCCGGCAGTGGGTGAAGATACCTATAACGAAATCAAAACCGGAATGGTAGCCGCTACGGTTCCGGCTAAGGTGGTTTCAATTCTTCCGTACATACGCACGCCGCTGGCTTACTTTTCGGTGGCGCTGCTCATGGAGGAATCGGGGGCCGACCTGACCGACAAGGGTCTCTATTTTGAATCGCTTAACGGTACCACTCCCGATAACCGGAAGTACAACCCGGCCAGTGATCAGCGCATTGCCATGCTTGCAGCCAGGGCTCGCACCATGGGGAACAGTTATCTTGAAATGCTGAAGGCCTATCTGCTTGACAATCCCACCGACTGGACCGATTATGTTGATGCTTCAGGGTATATTCTTAACCGCGACAATACAGATAAAAAAACATTCTGGGCATAAATGGAAACAATCGTCCTGAAATATCGTCCGGTTCCGGTTGTGCCTTTATGGTATACCGCCCGCGGCGAGGTTCCCTCTGCGTGGAATGAAATTTCGGCCGATCGTTTTGTTGCACTTGTCGAGCTCCAGAAGGGGATTATTTCGGAAAAACAGTTTTTTAGCCGCTTTACCGGGATCCCCATGCGCGTGATCACACGCTCACCCGAGTATTTCCTTTGGAATATTGCCCGGCAGTTTGACTGGGTAAAGGAGATAAAACCGCACAATACGTTTTTTATTCCCGAACTTGTGCAGGGCAACACTGTACTTAAAAGCCCACTGCCGGCGCTCCGTAAAATGACATTCGGGCAGTTTGTTTTTGTCGATACCTGCTATATCAGCTGGACGACAGGAAATGACACGGCTGACCTGGATAAGTTTGTGGGATCGCTGTATCTTCCCGATGGGATTGAATTCACCGACGATGCGGTTTCTTCTTCACGGTCTGTAATAAAATCAATTCCGGAAGCCGTGAAAGAGGCGGTTGCTTTTAACTGGCACATGATACATGAGTGGCTTTCCGAAGCATATCCACTTGTGTTTTTGAAACCAACGCCTTCTGCAGAAGATAAAAAACAGCCGAAACCGGCATCGAATGGATGGATAAAGATTTTCGAGCAGATTGTGGGCGATGATATTATTAACCAGGATCGTTATGCCGGCCTCCCGGTTCATAACGTATTCCGTTTCATGACAAGCCATATACGAAGGGGCTACCGGTCGAATCCGTCGTCCGTTAATCATAATAAAACGAAATAATGGCAAACTTTTCCGATTTAATTACCTATTTTGAGACACTGGCTACAGCGCATGTCTCGATAAAACATACTGAAACGGAAAAACATTTCTTCCGTTTCGAAATCGATGAAGTGCTGGGAGGTCTCAACCGGAGTGATGTAAATTTTCCGATGCTGATACTCGAAGGGTATAGCTTCGATTTTACCGATAACCGGAGTGACAACGTAATAAAAAACCGGCAGGGCGCCTTTGTACTCCTGGGAAAAGTTCAGGATTCATCGGATTATAACACGCTTCACGAAATATGGGATGATTTGGAAGAGATAGGCGACGATATACTCGCCCGGATCCGTTACGACAAGCAGCAGCGCGATGTGGCTGTGGTACGTGATTTTAAGATCGAAAACGTAATGGCCAGCCTTATCCTTAACGAGATAGGCAACCATGCCGGAATACGTTACACCTTTACGATAAGCAGCCCGTTTGATACGGAATATGATACTGATGTATGGGCAGAATAACCGGTCAATATGGAACTGATGACGCCCTGGTATCCGAGAAAATAAATGAGGTTATTGAACGGTGGATACCGAAGGTACGGACGGCGTTGAAAGGATCGGCCAAGCAGTTCTCTGACGGGAAAAAGGAAACCTTTGTAAAACGGTCGGAAAAGCAAATTGAATACAAGCTGGCTCCAAGTATAAAATCGGGAACACGCAAGCAATATGGCGAAATATTTGCCGTCGGATTCAGCTTTGAGCGGCATGGTGTTTTTGTACATAAAGGAGTAGGGCGGAAATATCCGATTGAAGGAGCCGAGGCGGTTAAAAATCCGTTGGGGAAGACAAGGCAGCCGGTTGAATGGTTTAACCCCGTGCTCGACCGTTTTATTCCGGAGCTTGCCGATAAGCTTGCCGAGATTAATGCCGATCTGGCAGTTAATGCTACCCGCATGCGCATACACTGATTAACAGCCTGTAGTTAATATAACCCAGTTGACAGGGCAGTCCTCCGGTTAATTCCGGGGGATTTTTTTTGAATATTCAATTAAATATTTATATAAATTTAACCGTGTCAAATCATTAAAAATAAAATCATGAAAAAAATTATTTTTCTTATTATTATTCTATCTGCATGTGTTGCTTCTAAAGATCGCTATGACTTGATCGCGGAAAAACAAAACGAACAATTAAAAATTGGAATAATAAAGGATACTACAATTTTAAATTTCAGATTTGGTATGACTGAAGATGAAGTAAATAAACATTTTACTGAACTTTTGAATAACAAATCAATAAGTATTGGCGATGATAATGAATATGAATTAATATTTCCTTTTGATGTAATAACGGCTAAGGCCCATTTTACAACTGATTATTTTAATGATAGCCTTTATTCTATTACATTAAAAATGGAAGGAAATGATTCATCAGAAGCTGAACTTATTCAGTTAAAAATGTCCTCATTATTAATGAAAAAATATGGTAACCCATTGATTGTAAAATCGCTATTGAATGAAAACGAAAATGATTATATTTTCATTGTTGGGAACCAACAGATAGAGGTTGTTTATCCATTTATGAATATGACTATGGTTAATTATATTGATTTTAGAATGGAAAAGAGAAAGCTTGATTCAGATTCAAAACAGAGAGAAAACAACAATAAGGAAATAATTAAGAAACTCTGATTTTGTAATTTAAAAATATTCCTCCCCCCGACCAGCCTATTCAAAAATTCTTTATGTTTGAGCTGTCAAAGTTTTTGTAGCACAAGGGCAGTGATGCCCACGCCGTTAAGGTTGTGGATTTTTTATTATTCAAACAAGACTAATATAGACGGCGTATCTCCCGTGACCGGGCTGTAATGGCCCGGCCAGCCCTGTGCTCAGGACTTTGACAACGGGTCGGATGCGCCGTTTTTCTGCTTCCGTAAAGAATTGTCATAAAATAAGCACTAAAAAAACGACTGCTATTATTACTGGGGCAAAGCTGAACAAACGTAGACGTATATGTCAAACGAACCAGTAGTTCCAGTAGATCCTGCTATAACCAGGCTGATTATTTCGGCTATCAGGCAGGAGTATGCCCCATGTAAAACCGTTTCAGAAGCTACCGATTTCCTTTCGACCATCGACATACTTGAGAATATCAGCGGATTTTGCATTACCGATGTTGAAACCGTTACCAAAGCCATGATCGATGCCGGATATATTATCCGCACCATCGAGGGATCCCCGTATTGGCTTTTGATAAGGATTTAGCTCTCTGTTTTTCTCTGTCCTTTCATCACTACAGCCCCCTTGCTTATTTTGTTGTCATAATCACAGAGCATGGCAACGAGTTATAACCGTCGCATTAACTTATACATTAACGGTAAAGAGGTACGAAACGACATAGCCTCCATAAAGGGCGAAATGAGCAAGCTCATTAATGAACAGGCCCGAATGACAATTGGAAGTAAGGAGTATGTTGCCCGTGCCGCTGAAATACGCAAGCTTAAAGGAATATTAACCCAACACCAGGCCGATCTTGCCAGCACATCGAAGGGGTGGCTGTCGTTGTCGAAAATGGCCGACAAATTCAATAAATACCAGAGCTTATTTGTTGGATTTATGGGATCGTTTGCCGGGGTGGTGCTATCGGTGAAAAGCGCCGTTAATGCCTATGCCGAGTTCGACGACAAGCTGGCCGACGTGATGAAGACCACCGGGCTTACCCGCGACCAGGTAGAATCGCTAAACGATGAATTAAAAAAGATCGATACCCGCACAAGCCAGCAGGATCTGCTCGACCTTGCCCGTGTAGCCGGCAAACTAGGTATTTCGGCCGAAAGCGATATACTTGAATTTGTAAGGGCCGCCGACAAAATCAGGGTGGCGCTGTCGGAAGACCTGGGGGGAGACGTTGAAGAATCGATCAACCAGATCGGGAAGCTGGTTGAAATATTTAAACTCAAGCCAGAATTCGGAATTGAGCAGTCGATGCTGAAGGTTGGATCGGCCATTAATTCCCTTGGGGCTGCCGGCACTGCAAGTGAGGCTTATCTGGTTGAATTCTCTAAACGGGTGGCCGGTGTTGCCCCCGCTGCAGGAATTTCGATTGAAGCTGTTTTGGGACTTGGCGCCACCCTCGATGAGCTGGGGCAAACGTCGGAAGTAGCGGCAACAGTATATAACCAGGTTATGACCGGCATGTTCAAGGATACTAAATTGTATGCCGGAACGGCTGGCATGGCGGTTAAGGATTTTACCGACTTACTGAATACTGACGCCAACGAAGCTTTTATCCGCGTGCTCGAGGGGGCAAGTAAGAGCGGGAAAGGATTCGGCGACCTGGCTAAAAGCCTTGATAAGTTGGGATTGCGTGGTGCCCGCGCTACCGGCGTGCTGGGGGTGCTGGCCGGGAATACCGAGAAGCTCCGTCAGAAACAGGCATACAGTAACCAGGAGTTTGAAAAGGGCACATCGCTGATCAATGAGTTTAATGTAAAAAACAACACTGCCCAGGCACAGCTCGATAAAGCAAAAAAGAAGTTTGCCGAAATAAGTATTGAGCTGGGAGAGAAGCTCACCCCGGCTTTTACTGCTGTCATCAGCAAGGCCAGGCTGATGCTAAATATTATTTCAGGTGTTACTTCAATACTGATTAAATATGGTGGAATTATTCTCACCGCCGCGGCGTCGATAACTGCCTATACAGTGGCCACTAAATTAGCTGTGCTATGGGAGACGCGGTCAAATAAAGAAAAGGGGATCGGTTGGGCACTGGCAAAACTGCAGACATTTTGGACAACATCCCTCAAAGGTGCCACCCTGTTGGCTGCTGCCGCTCAGGCTTTGTTTACCGGTAATATAGCAAGGGCAACAGCTGCCATGCGTGTTTTTAATACGGTTACAAAACTTAATCCTGTTGGTTTACTTGCCGGAGCGATAACGGCTGTTGTTGGCGGATTGATATTACTTGCCCGGAACCTCGATAAAACGACTGCGGCCCAAAAAGCCATGAACGATGTGGAGATCACCGCGCAACAAAATATCGCCGAGCAACGGATCAGGGTACAGGAGCTGATTGAATTAGCGAAAGCAGATACTGTAAGCCTTGAAACACGGAAAAAGGCTTTGGAGGAACTTAATAAAATAAGCCCTGAATATTTCGGAAACCTTACACTGGAAACCATTAAAACCGATGCGGCGAAGAAAGCATCCGACGGATACACCGAGAGTCTTTTACGCAACGCAAAAGTTATTGCTGCCCGGGAGAAACTGGTCGAAATTGAAAAAGAACGTATTGCTGCAGAAATTGAAGGTGACAACTACCGTGTTAAAACGCTGCAAATGCTCTGGAATTCGATTAAATCGTTCGGGAGTGCATCGTTGTTCGCTTATAACCAGGCAGCCACCGCTACGGGAAATGCAACAAAGAAACAGGATGAATACAACAAAAAGGTTGATGCGCTAGGAAAGATAATTGATAAAAACACGAATAACACAAATGCAATAGCCGAACCGGCTGCTATACCTACGGCCAATCCTCCGTCGCCTCCTCCAGTTCCTCCCGGAGACCCTGATAAAGAAGATAAGAACGCCATCAAAACATTAGCATCGAGGTTAAAGGCAGTTAATGCCGCCAATGCGGCTGAACTTAAAAGCATCAGCGATAATTATACTAAAAAGCAAATAACTGAAGAACAGTATAACGAACATAGAAAAACACAGGAATTAAAACATCTTTCAATAAAACTGGCTATCCTTCAAAAAGGAAGCACCGAATATGCGGCGGTTGAAAAACGCTATGCCGAAATAAATGCGGCTGATAAACAAACTGCTTTCGATAACGAAACAGCATTGCTGTATGTTAAATATGCCGACCAGCTTGCGGCAGCAAAAGGTAATGCGGCAAAAATAGAGGAAGCCGAGCGCGTTCTTTCCGATGGCATTGTTGAAATAAGATTAAATGGTATTGAAGCTGCCAACGACAGGGAAATAGCAGAAATCGAAAAACGCCACACTGAAAATAAAATATCAGACAACCAGTATAAAGGTGAATTACTGGCGCAGGAATTAAAATACTGGTCCGATAAATTAGCTATCCTCGATAAAGGAAGCAATGAATATGCCCGTGCCGAAGCGGAATACAACAAAAAGAAAGGCGAGGTTCAGCGATATGCCGACGACCAGCTTTTGCAGGCACAGCAAATGCTGTCGGATGCTAAAATCGATAGCATTAAAGATGATCTTGACAAAGAGATTGCTATCGAAAAACAACAATGGAAAGATGAGCTCTCCGGTCTCGAACAACAACTCATTAAGAAACAACAACTATCGGACAAGGAAGTCGAGATTAACAAGACCCTGAACGACACCATAGAGGAGCGAACAAAGCAGCATAACCAGAAAATGGCGGAGCTTAATTCGGCAAAGGCTCTTCAGAAGCAGATGGACGAAGCCTTGATCGCTCAGGCTAAAGCAGGAACAACAAAACAGGAATTTGAAGCCCGCACAAAGATTGCTGAAGCTGCTTATGCCGCCGAGTTAGCTGCCGCCGAAGGAAATGCCTTAAAAATAGCCCAGGCCGAAAGAAGACATTCCGATGATATTAAACAGATAAAGGCCGATGAATTACAGGCAAAAATCACCTATGCCGAACAGTTTTCGGAGGTAACTGCGGCCGCTTCGAATCTGGTTAATACATTAATGAATTTTGAACTCGAAAAGGCTGGGGAGAATGAAGAAAAGAAAGCACAGATCCGCAAAAAGTACGCGAATATCCAGTTTGCCGTAACCGCATCACAGATAATCGTCGACACTGCTGCCGCCATCATGAAGGCGCTTGCTGAGCTTGGCTCCATTGGCGGACCCATTGCTGCAGCAATTATGGGGGCAACCGGAGCCGCACAGTTGGCCATTGTCAATGCCGAGCGGAAAAAAATGTTTTCGGGGGAGGGGTATTCTGAAGGTGGTTACACCGGATCGGGACCTGAGGAGGAACCTGCCGGGGTAGTTCACAGGGGTGAATATGTTGTACCGGCATGGCAGGTACGGGCTCCATATACCTGGCCAATTTTGGATGAACTTGAACGGGCACGAAAGACCACTACCACCGTAAACCCTGACCTGGT
>CAZMPB010000014.1:0-40116 GCA_964567775.1 uncultured Bacteroidales bacterium | reverse complement strand
AAAATAAAATGTTAAAGATCAATATCCAGATATCGCCACCAAAAACACCGGCGAATTCGTACCATTGGACGAACTTCGGGTAATTGGCAAATCCATTGCCCAGGTTGAGCCACGACCATGTCAGGTCCCAATCCAGATGCAAAAACTCAAAGGTGATCCACAAAAAAATCAGAACGTAGTATCCGCCGCGCGATTTAAAAACGGTGCGCCGTATCAGGTGATAGATGAAAAATGTAAATGCCATGAACAATGAGTTCAGTATAATGGCCATGGCAGCGCCGAACAGGGTAGAGTAATAGATCCACCAGGTTGTTAAGAGGTTCCAGACGATAAAAGCGATATAAGCGTAGAAAAGCACGCTTGATTTAATGAAATTGTGCTTATTCTTGGCGATAAAATCTTCAATGTAAAGAAGGGGAACAAAAGCGATAAACAATAAAAAAGGAAACCCGCGGGCAGGCCAGGCCAGCGAAAGCAGAACCCCGCTCAGTACGGCTAACAGAACCAGATATCCTTTTTTCATTGTATGATTTAAGCAGGGACAAAGTTAAAAATTATTCAGTAACACCAACGGCCGGGTTTTTATAAAGTGTCATATAAACCTGTCCCTTGCCAAAGTGTTTTAGCAGCAGCCAGTCTTTTGTGGTGTTTTTAATTTCTTCCGGATTTTTGATGTTGTATACATTTGATACGATAAAATAAGGGCATTTATTCATTTCTTTTTTATCGGCATCGGCATACCCGAAGTCTTCCTGCAGGTAAGTATACTTATGGTTGTTAGTGATGGGATAATATGTGTAAACCTCTTCAGGGTTTATGTTTTGCTGTTTGACATACGCTTTAAGGTTTTTTTCAATGGAAAAATAGGGCAGGATTTTCAGGGACGTTTCCCAGGCATTCCCATATTTCTGGGGATAATAGATAAAGTTGCCTGTAAATAAAAATAAAAGTATCAGTACAGAGGCCAGGATCTGAATTTTTTTTGAATTGATTTTTTGAATAAAATATACCGTGAGGATGCTTAAGAAAATGAAAGTTTGTAAAAAATACTTATGTCCGATAGGATTTGAAAGAAAGATCATAATTATACAATTTACACAAAAAGGTATAAATAAAAAGAGCATAATTATTTTCAGATATTTCACTAAACGATATTTTTTATAAAAAGCAAAAAAACAAACAATACAAAAGAGCCAATGTGCTATCCTGCCCGAATCAGTTATTTTCCAGAGCACATAAACAAATTGCCTGAACCCCATTTGGAATCCATTTAACGTGCTGTGGACAATATTTGCCGGATTTATAGCCACCCAGCCGGTTTTTTCATAATGAAAAACACCCCAGCATATCAGAAAGACGATGCAGGGAATATACACCAGCACCTCGGACTTTCCGGGCCTGATTCTTTCATGAAAAAATAAAATGATCGCATGGATAAGTACCAAACTGAGGATAAAAAACATGGCACGGACAGAAATAGTAGCAAGCAGCAAAAGGCTTAATGAATATAAAAAATACTTTTTTTCTAATAATGTTCTTATCGCCAGTAATACAAAATATAACAGAAAAATATCATAACCCATCAATAATAGTTGTGTTATAAAAGCCGGGTCGAACAATAACAGTAAATAGATCAGAGGCAGATATCCCGGTTTGATGAATTTCAGTGAAATGTTTTTTATTTCCCATAATATTCCAAGTACAAAAGGCACAATGGCCAGATGGCATACGATCAGCGACTTGCCGAACAGGGCACAGCAAGCAGCCACATAATATGCGTTTAATGTTAACGCGCCGAAATCTGCATCTATAGGTGGTATTAAAGTTTGAAAAGAATCATCAAGATAAAAGCAAATGTATTCACTGATGGAAACGTTATCCCAGAAAAAAGGTATGCCTGCGGAGAAGAGGACGATAATAACAGCAATGGAAGAAAAAAAAAGAAAAGTTTTTCCCGGCTTCTGAAAAAAATTTGTTTTAGGATAATTAACCATCAGACTTGTTAATGATCTTTTTTATCAGGTATTGTGGCTTGTTATTCAATGTAAGATATATTCTCGCGATATATTCCCCGATAAGCCCGAGGATCATGATCGTTAATCCTCCGAAGAAAATTATCAATAACACAATGGTCGTCCAGCCTTCAACAATATCTTTTAAAATAAAATGCTCATACAAATAATAAAACATCACCCCGATACTTACCAGCACTATTGATAAACCGACCATAGTCATGATCCGCAAAGGCATAACCGAAAATCCTGAAAACAAGCGGAACAGCACAGAAGCCGAACGGTAAAAATTATAATTTCCCTTCCCGGAAAACCGCTTATGATGTTCAACTTTTATCTGACAGATATTACCTGTTATGGTAAGCAGGATGCCGTCAATATAGGGATATGGCCCCGAAAAACGTGCGATCTCATCAGAAATGTTCCGTCTTATAATCTTGAATGGCGAAAGATAAATATCTTTTGGTTTTTTAAGCAAAAATGAGGCAAGTCTGCCATTAAATTTGCTGCCTGCTGTTTTAATAAAGTTCTGCTTATTTTTTTCATAAGCAGCATAACACACATCATAGCCCCCGAGACATTTTTCATAAAGCGCCGGAATATCTTCCGGTGCATGTTGCAGGTCGTCATCCATGATAACTACAAAATTTCCCTTCACATGTCTTAATCCTGCAAGAATAGCATTGTCCTGACCAGAATTTTTAACCAGGTCAATAGCAGTTATGTTGGTGCTTTCTGCGGCTAATGATTCCAAAGTATCCCAACTTTTATCAACGCTGTTATCGTTAACGAATATCACTTCGTAAGGTATTGCTTTCAGTGCATTGCTGATACGGCTTTGCAAATCATGCAAAATGCTGCTGCTGTTAAATACCGGAATGACGATGCTTATCTCGGGTTTTGACATTTATCAAGGACTATTATCAGGTCTTTTTTAAAATATTCTTTTTTATAATGGGTAAAATTATACTTTTCGCAAGACAAATCAATAATTTTCATCAGAAAATGCTCGTTAAAACGATAACATTCAGGCCCGCTGCCGGCATCAGATACTCTTGCGGCAAGCCTGCCCCAGTAATTTGATTTTGATGCGATATTGCTGACCGGCTCCGAAATAATTACCCTGCAGGTGTCTGCAAACAATGCGTTCATGAGATTTTCGGGCCTCTCGTGAAAATGGTATAACGAACCAATAATCATATTCACATCTGAATGGACAGGGACAATAATTTCGTGTTTTAAATCTGTCTGTGAGGCCAGGTGCCCCTTTCTGATGGCTCTTCTGACAAAAGCGGTGTTAAATTCATATCCGTGCCAGGCGATATTGTTTTTTCTGCAAAAAGAAGCCATATACAGGTCGCCGAAACAAAATTCATTTACCGACTTTCCGTTAATGAAAGGATATAGCTTCTCAAATCTTTTTTTATATGCAAATCCATATAATAAGTTCATTGCAAGGCGATAAAGGAAGATGTTCCTGTATATAATTCCTTTAGACATCCTGCTTCTATCTTAATTTCCGATGAGGTACATCTTGCCGAATTCTTTTTTGAAATACTGATCGGCTTGTGTTTCCCTGAGTTCAAGCTTTTCATTGTTTAAGCGGGTTACCACACGGTACAGATAAACCCCGTTGGCAAGGCGGTCGCCGAATTCATCGGTGCCATTCCAGGCATATTCGGTAATATTACGCCCAATGTGGATAGGGCCAAGTTCTGTCAGGTCTATTTCCCTGACGACCTTACCGGTGACGGTAAGTATCTGAATTTTAAAATAAGTGGGTACCTCCGAACCGGTAAGGGTAAAAACAAAATGTGTGGCGGTGCTGAAAGGATTCGGCCAATTCATTACCTGGGTGATTGAAGGTTTGTTGATGACCTCAAACGAGATGGAATAGTCGTTGCTTCCCGATTCATTATGAGAGATGTCGCGTGCTTCGACAAAAAACTGGTAAACGCCATCCGTTAAAAATTCAGGATTGTAAATAATTTTACAACTGTTGTTGGGCAGGGATGCCGGGATGAACTGAAGTTTTTCAAGGCCGTTTTGCATAAAGTAAACCCTTGACTTGGTAGTGCTCCCCGGGGCCTGTAAATATACCCTGAAGCAGGCGGTATCGTTTAATGCCAGGTATTTGTTTTCATCTTTGAGCGATATCTGTACTTCAGGTTTTGAAGAAACAATATCGCCGTCAAAAATATGAACGCCATCGAAAGTTACATCAAGCATGGGGTTGATGCGGTCCCTGTCGACCAGAAATTTTATTTCCCCGATATTGTTGAAATGTGTTTGTTCAATCTGGTCGTAATCGGGGTTAACCTCAATCCACAAACTGTTGAGCCCGCCAAGATTATTGGTAGAAAAGGTAATGGTGTCAATCAGGATATCTCCTGAAGGATGAGGCCTGTGCCTGAAGGAGCCTAAAGGATGAATGATCATATTCTTATCCACCACCCAATATTTGATAAGCAAACTGTCCATATCATAATCGCTGATATTTTTTGTGGCGGTAGAAAACAAAATATTTTCACCTTCTGCAATGGTGTCATTGTAAAAAACAAAATGAAAAGAAGGGTTTAGCGCCGTTTCCGGGACACCCTCGTACAATACCTGCCAGCGTAACATTTGGGCGGGAGTATGCAAGGAATCATCCCGCATGGATACCGCCAGTTTAAGGTAGGGATAAACAGAAGCGTTGATTCTTGTACTCAGGTTATAAATATCTGATGAGTCAGGGGGAAGATTTTTTATTAAAGTATCGGTCTGCCCATTGAATTTAATGCCTAAAACAAAAAGTTTCGCACTATCTGTATTCAGGGATTCCAAAGTTCTTTTCCGCCAGTGCAACGATCCCCAGGAGGAGGCAGGCCCGATAAGCTCAGATTTAATATATCCTTCATTCCATTTTGAACTGACACTATCGTAGAGTTTGACGACAGAGGAAATGGCAGAGCCTTGTAATTCATGGGCGGAACCGATGGCCCCTCCTTTTTTGCCAAAAATAATATAGGGTATGTTGTTTGGTAATGTCCGTATTTGCGAGCTTCCGAAGGATTCGAAACTCTGATACAGGTCTTCGCTGTAGTTTTCAGCATTATGATTCCGGTGACTGTAAGCAAGTATGTAATTGCCATCGGGAACCGTATTGTTAATGAAGTTACGCATGGCTTCACGTTCAGCAAAAGTGTTGCATGAAAATTCCCATCCGGCTTCAGTTTCCGGTTGCGGCATATAATAATTGAGCCAGGGATTTCCGGATACAGAATCAATGACCGCGATGATCATTCCGTTTCCTGACGGGCCCATGTATGCCCACTGAAATTTCATCACATTATTGACTTTGTAATACTCATCCTGCCAAGGGATATAGGGATAAAAACCCGTCTGGCAGGTGATGGATTTTTCATCATTTACAAAATCAAAGCGGCGTTGCGGTTTATTATAAGCAACATATTGATAATCGTCGTTTTTAAACTGAAAAAAATGGGCCTGCCCCCAGCCTCTTTTGCCCATGATATATTGAAATGAACTTTCACGCCAGTTATACGTGTGCTGTGCATTCGAGTCGATGCTTACCCGCCAGAAATATACGATGCTGTCGGTTGTTACCGGGTAGGAGGGTGTCCAGGGAACAACACCTCCCGACTGGTTTATATGAAAAGTCTGTTTTACGGGGCTGTTGAAGGCGTCCGTGGTGTCGAGCTGAAATTCATAATCAAAAGGCCCTATAAATGCATCACTGGTGGAGGCTTTTAAAGTTACGGGAAGGGCAGGGATCACGGCATATTTATAGGGATAAACCGGTATGATATCGGATGATTTAATCATCAAATAAACCTCCGTAATATTATTGATTTCTGATAATTCGTCAATGGTTTGGTAACAATCAAGGTAAATTCTGAATTTGTTCAAGCCGGTTCCATTAACTATGTCGACGGGGATTTTTATAGTGAGCGTGTCTTTGAACAGGGGCGCTTTGATTTTGTTGAAATAATTAACGATAGTAGCTCCATTTGGGAAGGTGCGGGTCGTTTGTACAATGATAGAATCATTGATCGCTCTCCCTATGTTTGTCGAAACAATATGGATGTTGAAAGAATCAAGGTCGGAAGTTACCTGTTGCGGTGAAAAATATACATTGGGTGGCGTAATCATATAATCAGGTTTCGCAAAAGAGTTTAAAATGACCGCAGGGTCTCCGTGTAAAACCATGGTAAGGCAATTTTCTTTTAATACCAGGTTGGGGCCTTGTAAAGAATCGATCGTGTTTTTAATGATCTCGCCGATAGGCTTACCGTAACTTTTATAACTGATCTGGTGATATAATTCATCAGAGAAGACATTCAGCGCCCAGGGAACCCCCAGTGATATTGATGACAGAAAGGCGATAGCCCCCTTGTCTTCGATGAGTACGAACTCTTCGCTGGTGCTTTGTGTGTCGAGGAAAATATCGCCGGCCCAGCAGGAGTTGCCAAGGATAAAAGGATATTTGCCGTAATTCTGATATTCCGAGGGCACATCTACCGAAACGTCAAATCCTGTGGAGGCTGCGTGCCCGAAGAAAGTCATCATGGTAACACCGTTATTAATAAGTGTTTTCAAGGAGTCCGAAAGATTGGCCTGCATCGGTGCGGAAGATGTTTTCAGAAACGTCTGTACTTCGCCGCCAAACAAAGGGGCCTCAATGGTTTGTTTATAATGATTTAAATAGGAAGCTAGCACGGCCTGTTCCTGGGCATTACCACCACCGCCAAAATGAAGGATGGTTTTCATCCACTCCTCAGGAGTCTGCTGGGCAAGCTCAAATTGGATGATCTTGTCGAGGTAAATAGCAACATCTTCGGGAGTCCTGGCGCTGAGGCGTCCGGTTCCTACTGCCGGCTTGTACAGGCTGTCTGTGATGCCCTGCGAAAAAAGCAGGTCAGAAGGCGGATAGCCAAAAGACGGCACTAATGTCAACGCATCGTGAACTGCGTCTTTTCTATATTGGGGAAGGGAGCCGTCGGAAGCGGCCCTGTAGCCCTTACCGATAAGGAACAGACCTCTGGGTTTTTCTCCGAAATAATGAAAAGCAAACCTCACAAAATTTCTTATGGAAAAAGATGATTTCAGTATCCCGTAGCCAAACTGATCGTACAAATGTTCTACATTCAGCGTCATGGCATGGTAACCGGTCGTGTTACGGTAATTTTTGTAATTTTCAGCTTCATTCCACAACGATGGGTGGGTAATGATCAAATAGTCGGTAAACTCCGTGCTGGCGATACTTTGATAATTGATAAATTTGGCATCACCATTCACGGGATAGATATTGTTAATGCTGTTGATGGAATTGTCGGAGGTAAGGTAGCAGTATTTTTCGCTTCCCGAGTTAGTCAACAGACATTTGTAGGCAGTGCCGTCATATACAACTTTTATGCGCCGGTGGTTGGTTATATCATATAGCCTTGCACTATCTCCCGAAGCAACATTAAAGTTGGTAAAATTCAACAGGGATTTTGCCTGTAATCCATCTGCCGCAGAAAAATAAAACGAGGAATTTCCTCCGAGATTCATGGTGTGCGGGTATTTAACCTGTATATAGGCTACGGTATTTCTGTCGGAAGTAACGCCGAGGTCGTTCACGGAACTGAATACAAAAGGGGTTGTACTGCTGCCAATTTGTGAAACGGGGACCAGATAATTATACCGGAGCACCTTATACCCCGCGAACAGTGTGTCTATCGTAAGCCCGGCAAAGCTGATGTTCACGTGATGATCGGTGACGGCTGCCGCATAATCTGATTGACCTAGAACAACAAATTCTACACTGGCGTCAGGGCCGCTCGCGTATTTGTTGGTTGTCGGTATGTTTTTCGTGATGCTTTGTCCGACATTGAACCCATTGTCAAACCATCCCTCGTTTGCCGTGTATTCAGGATCGGTGATACCTCCCGAATTTGTTTCTCCGGCAAAATATACAGAAGTATAATTTTCGCGTGATGTTTTATAAATATAGGGAACGGGCGCATACATGCCGAAATTTACATCGTTATCCTGTTGCATCCTGCGATTGCTGAACGATGTGTTCCACGTGATAAAATAAACGGATGAATCACTGAAGAGGCTGTATGCTTTGTTGGCTTGTCCTTCGGGGTTTTTATAAAGGGGGGTGTCAAGTGAACCGTCATTTTTTTCCGCATAAAACTCAATATAATCGCCGGGATTGAAAATGTTATCACTCTCTCCCCTGATAAAAATATATTGTTCGACACCCTTGTTGAAAACCTGAATGTTGCGGGGATTAACACTGCCTACCGGAAATCCGAAACTAAGCAGCGTGTTGTAATTAATTCGGTAAACGCCGTTTTCGTGAATATAAACTTTATAATAGGATTGTGAATAATTGATCCATTCATTCCCGTATTGTTGTGCGAACAAGGGTTTATACAGGAGCAGGGGAAAAATAAAAATTAAAAGTAAAAGTTTTTTCATAAGCATTAATAAAATCTGCCCTATTGTTTGTTTATGTCTTCGCTTGTGGTTTTTTTACGGTTGATATTAATCTTAACGGAAAAAACATGTGAGTAAAGCGCAATGGAAGTATTGCCCACATCAGTAAAAGCATAATCGATAGCTACTATTTTTTTGATCACGATTCCCACGCCGATATTCGGTTGAAAAGATATTTTTTTCTTACCGTCGAGGTTGGTTTCTTTCTGGATGTTCCCGAAACCTCCCCTCAGGAAAACGATTTCATTATACCCGAATTCCAGTCCGGCATGGGGGTCGATAGAAATGGGATTGCTTCTGATCAGTACGTTTCGTTTGCCATCAAAAGTCATATCAAGATCAATCGCAACGAGTGCGGAAAACTTTTTGGGGAAATCGAAACGGCGGGCTGCGCCAAGGTTCAGACGTGGCAATGTAAGTTCGAGGGAATTTTCAGGTATCTCGTTGCCCGTGCGGGTAAACACTTCTTTGGTGGCGTCGTTGAGATTGTATTTCCAGGCGTTGAAAGTCGAAGTAATATCCCGCGCCATGGCTCCGAAATGCCATTTTTTCAGGTCATACTGCACGCCCAGATCCAGCCCGAAACCCCAGGAATGTGCAAAAGAACCCACTTTACGGTAAATGATCTTCGCACTGCCGCCATAGCGCAGACCTTCAATTTTTGATTTGCGGGCATAGGAGAGGAGTACGGCATAATCGGCAGCCGAAAAAGTCGTGATGCGGTCGTAATCGATATTTCCCTGGGCATCGATCAGCTCTGTTGTGTTGGGGATGTCGTCAACGCCAAAGCGTATAAAGGTTAAGGCGGCGGTGCTTTTATCGTCGATCTGTACTGACAGTGCGCCGTAATCGTATTTGGCAATACCTGCAAAATACTCTGAATGCATCAGCCCTACCTGGAACATGGAAGGAATCATGGTGAGACCGGCAGGGTTCCAGTATCCCGAAGTGACATCATTGACAAAAGAAGTGTTCGAATTTGACATGCCCAGCGCACGGGCGCCGACGCCTATTGATAAAAATTCGTTGCTATATTTGGGTGCCTGGGCATAAGTATAGCCCAAAAGCGTGAAAAATATCGCGGTAGCTGCAAAAAATTTACGGATCATCCTTTAAAATGTTTTTTTGTCTATTAGTAACGGAAAAACTGATAGTTAATTATTAACACATAATAATTTGCACCATAAAGATACAAAAAAAATAGAAATTCAATCAGAATTCAATTAAGGGCAAAATAATAATTTGATATGCTGCCAGCTGTATATTACGGTGCTCTGCACCTTAATTCTGTTTGTGTTTAATTTTTCTATAAATATTTTCGGTGCTCTGCACCTCTTTTTTCATAAAATTAGTAATATTTCGGATAAAAAATCGTAATTATTGAGAATGCGAATCCATTAATTTATTTTCTGAAGTTTCTTTTTTGAATGCAAGCGATATAAGGTGCATCGCACCGTCATATTTATAGCCAGAGAAATTTATTTTAGGATATTTAAGGTACATCGTACCGCAATATAATGCCAAAATTAACCAATCCCCATGGTTGCGATATATTGCACGAAGTTTATTCGAAAAATTCCTAATAGAAAGAAGAAATATCATTGAAAAATTCAAACACATATCCATCTGAATATTTGATTTCATTCTTTTGAAGCATTTCCAAATATTCATCTTTAAAAGATTTTTTCTTGTGATGTGCTTCCTGGTTCATTACATATTTAACAACCTTGTCTATTTGAGAATGTGAATGGGTAAAAGCCCCATAACCCCTTTGCCAGTCAAATTTGTATTTTGAAAATTCATTTTGTTTAACCCATGAATTTGTTGATGTTTTAATTTCTTCAACCAAATCAGGGATTAAATGGTTTAGGTTATATCCGATCAAAATGTGGATATGGTCTGGCATTGCATTTATAGCCAGCATCTTATGTTTGTGATTCTGAACAATTCCGGTTATGTATTTTTCCAGATCATTTTTCCAATGCCTGGAAATCAATGCGTTCCTGTGTTTTACTGCAAAAACCAAATGAAAATAGGATTGTGAATATGTATTGGCCATTTGGATGTGTGTTACGGTGCTCTGCACCTTAATTCTGTTTGTGTTTAATTTTTCTATAAATATTTTCGGTGCTCTGCACCTCTTTTTTCATAAAATTAGTAATATTTCGGATAAAAGAATCGTAATTAATTGAGAATGCGAATCCAGCAATTTATTTCTGAAGTTTCTTTTTTTTGAATGCAATCGATATAAGGTGCATCGCACCGTCATATTTATAGCCGGAGAAATTTATTTTAGGATATTTAAGGTACATCGTACCGTAATATAGTGCCAAAACTAACCAATCCCAATGTTTGCGATATATTGCATGGAGTTTTTTTGATTAAAAATCCTAATCGTAAGATTGTTTCAGCCTAAATAATCGGACAAGATTATTTCAGGTTGCTGGTCAGGCGTTTAAGTTCGATCTCGGCAACTTTGGCCTGATATTGCAGGTTGACCAGTAAATACGCCGAATTTTCGTAACTCTGCTGAGCCGCTTTCAGGTCGAGAATTGTGGACTGATTCAATTGAAATTTTTGTAACACAAGATCCATCAGCTTTTCTGATAACTCAAAGGAAGCTTGTTGAGACTCCAGTTGAGTCAGTGCATTTTGGTAGGATTGGTACGTTTTTAATGCCGAAGAAGTCAGGTCGTTCATTAAATTTTCTTTTTGCAGCCTGGCGTTGCTGATGTTTAGCAGCGCTTCTTTTTGCTTTATCCTGTATGTGCCGCCGTTAAATATCGGGATCTTCAGGTTCAGGCCGGCATAAGGCCCATAATTACGATATAAAGAAGCGTATGCCTTGTTGTTTTGATTGTAATTAAATTCATAAGATGTGTTCAGTTGAAGTGAGGGGTAACGTTGTGCCCTGACCTCTTTGGCGAGTTGTTCGTTGATCTTTATTTGTTGTTCTGCCGATAAATACTGGTAATTGTCTTTAATAAAGACAAGAACAGAATCTTTCTGTATTTCTGTGTCGATATTTATGGTGCTGTCATCAATGGTAAACGGCTGAAATTGTTTGACGCTCATCAGTTGTTGCAGTTCGGTCTTTGAATTTTCAACAACAAGCTGTTGCGAGCTGTAATTTTGCCGGCATATGTTCAGGTCGATCTGTGCCTGCATCACGTCTGCATCATTGGCCAGGCCTACATTTTTCCGCTCGTTAATGATCTCTGATTTTTTTTCAGAAATATCTATGGTGGTGCTGATTATTTTCAGATAACGTTCCTGCCTTATGATATCGTAATATTTGAGCATTATGGCCGCGAGCGTATTCTGTATCTCGTGGTTGAGTTCTAAAAAACCCTGGTCCTGCAGGTATGTCAGCCGTTTTTTTGTAGACAGTACTTTGAGCCCGTTGAACAAGGTGATGCCGGCAGTTATTTCAGCGCCTAAATTATTGCCGAAAGAGTTATTCACGTTTGAAACAGTTCCGTCGCTATATTCCTGATGAATGTCGTAAAGTGAAGCATTATCGCTGACCGCGGCATTTATGGACGGCAGTCCTCCGGCGATCCCATAGTTGTTATTGATCTTGTTTATTTCGGCATTGTTGCGTGCGATGCGAATATCGAAATTGTTTTTTAATGCCGAATCAATTGCCATTTCCAGCGTGAGCTGCTGTTGTGCAAAAACCGAAAACGGGAATAATATAGAAAAAAACAAAACGAATTTTTTCATCAGCATTCTTATTGATTAGGTAACAATATCCTCAACATTTTCTTTTTCTTTTTCGTGTTTGCCTGAGATGAAGGTGTACACAGCCGGAATCACAAATAAAGTAAGCACCAGCGAAAATAATATTCCCCCTACGATCACGATGCCAAGCGGTATTCTGCTGGTGGATGCTGCGCCGAAGCCGATAGCAATAGGCAAAGCGCCCAGCGATGTTGCCAGGCTGGTCATCAGGATTGGCCTCAAGCGCTGGGTTGCTGCCTCGATAATCGCCTGGTTTTTCGGGATTCCTGATGCCCTTTTTTTATTGGCAAATTCCACGATCAGGATACCGTTTTTGGTGACCAGCCCGATCAGCATGATCATGCCGATCTCGGAAAAAATATTCAGCGTCTGGCCAAAAACCCATAAACAGAGGAATGCCCCGGCAATAGCCAGCGGCACTGTCAGCATGATGGTCAACGGATCTTTAAAGCTTTCGAACTGTGCGGCTAAAACAAGGTAGATCAGCACCAGCGCTAGGATAAAAGCATAGGCCGTATTTGAAGAACTTTCGGCATAATCCCGTGAGGGCCCGCTGAGAGAGGTCTGGAAACTCTCGTCAAGCAATTTGTCAGCGATAGACTGCATGACCTCAACGCCATCGCCTATTGTTTTTCCGTCAGCCAGCGAAGCCGAAACCGTAGCGGATTTATAACGGTTGTAATGATAAATAGTCGGCGGATTGGCGTTATTGACAATGTTGATCACGGATGTCAGCGGTATCAAATCCCCTTTATTGCTGCGGACATATAATTTGGTAATATCGGCAGATTCCTGCCGGTCTTTCATGGCAACCTGGCTGATGATCTGGTATTGTCTTCCGTTCATGGTGAAATACGCTAAACGGCGGCCACTGAAGGCACTTTGCAGGACTTCTGCAATATCCGTAACGGTAAGGCCGAGTTCCCGCGCCTTGATCCTGTCGATGGTAATATCAACTTCGGGCTTGTTGAATTTTAAATTTACATCCACATTCTGAAATGTCTTATCTGCCCTTGCTTCATCCAGAAATTGAGGGATGACACTTTTTAATTTTTCAAAATCAAGATTCTGTAATACGAACTGCACAGGCAAGGATCCCCGGGAACCCATGCCTACCGAAATGGTCTGTTCTTCAATAGGAAAGATCCTGACATCCTTAAATCGCGAAAGTTTTTTTGATAACTCTTTTACTATTTCTGATTGCGATTTGTTCCGTTCAGAAACCGGGACCAGGCCGATCATTCCTCGGCCGCTGTTGATTCCGGAGCTCCCATATCCGGGAATAGTAAGAGTCGTGAAACTGTTTTCAGGTATGGAATCAAGAATAAAACTGCTGATCTTGTCTCCGACCTCCGACATGTAGGCATAACTGGCGCCTTCGGGCCCCGTGACGGATAAATTGATATTGCTTTTATCTTCTAATGGGGCAACCTCGCTCTGGATAGTTATTCCTATTAAAAATATCAATACAATACATGCGGCAACTATTCCCCAGGCATACCCGCGGTGTCTGATAAAACGTTCAATTAATTTCTTATAACCATTTTCCATCCCTTTGAAAAAAGGCTCTGTGTTGGTGTAAAACTTTGTTTGATGCGCATTTTTTTTGTTAAGGTATATGTTTAAAACCGGTGTTATGGTCAGTGAAACAAAGGCGGAAACTAAAACTGCACAGGCCAGCACAATTCCGAATTCGCGGAACAAGCTGCCTACAAACCCCTGAAGGAATAATACCGGGATAAAAACGATGGCAAGAGTCAGCGAAGTGGCAATGATCACAAAAAATATTTCTTTGCTGCCGTCAATAGCGGCTTTTCTGACAGGTATCCCTCTTTCGATCCTCCGGTAAATATTTTCCGTAACAACGATACCGTCATCCACCACTAGCCCTGTTGCCAGAATAATGGCCAGCAGTGTAAGGATATTGATAGAAAACCCGGCAATATACATAATGAAAAAAGTGGAGCTGAGCGAAATGGGAATATCTATCAACGGCCGCAAGGCGATAAGCCAGTTCCTGAAAAAGAAAAGAATGACCAGGATGACTAATCCGAAAGATATGGCCAGCGTTTCGCTGACTTCGGTCAATGATCGTCTGACATTGGTAGTTTTATCTAATAAAGTTGTAAATACGATGTCGTTTTTTTGGGATTTTTTTATTTCTTCGAGGCGTTTGTTGAACTCATCAGAGATGTTAATATAATTTGCCCCGGGTTGTGGTACAATAGCAAGCCCCACACCGTTCACCCCGTTCAGTTTCCAGCTTTGTTCGTATGTTTCCGGGCCTATTTCCACTTTGGCCACATCGCTAAGCCGCACAATGCCATCCTGGGTTTCGCGGATGATCAGGTTTCTGAAATCATCTTCCGAGGTAAGCTTACCCATGGCTCTGATGGTAAATTCTGTTTTATTTCCATAGAGTTTTCCGGAAGGGATTTCGACATTTTCTTTGTTCAGTATGCCCGAAATATCGTTGAATGTAATATTGTACGCATTCATTTTGTCGGGATCAATCCACAGGCGCATTGCAGGGCGTTTCTGGCCAAATATATTCACAGCGCTCACTTCGGGGATGGTCTGAAATTTATTCTGAAGAACATTTTCAGCATAATCGCTCAATTCAAGCAGGCTTTTGCTGGGGCTCTGAATAGCCATCATAATGATCCATTCGCTGCTGGCATCTGCTTTAGAAACTACCGGCGCCGCATCAATATCCTTAGGCAGGTTCCGCATGGCCCTGCTTACCTTATCGCGGACATCGTTGGCTGCAGCTTCCAGGTCGGCATCAATGTTGAACTCCACGGTGATCCTGCTGTTGCCCACTGAACTTGATGATGTGATCGTTCTGATGTCGGGGATACCGTTGATTTCTTTTTCAAGCGGTTCGGTGATCTGACTTTCGATGATGTCGGCATTGGCGCCTGCGTATGATGTGGAAACAGAGACTATCGGCGGGTCAATGGCCGGAAATTCTCGTACCCCAAGAAAAGTGAACCCGATAATACCCAATAAAATAATGAACAAATTCATTACCGTTGCGAAGATCGGTTTGTTTATCGAAAGTTCAGAAATGTTCATTTTGCTTGTTTAACTCCGGGCCTTTTAGAAACTCCAGGTGCTTTAATGCTAAATTATTTTTTAATACTGCTTTTATTAATTCCTTTTATTTTTACCGTGGCATTGGGCCTTACAAATAAAACCCCGCTCACCACGACACTGTCGCCAACGTTAAGTCCGCTTGATATCTCGGCGAAATCGGCTGTTCTTGTCCCTATTTCAACATCGACAAATTTTGCTTTTCCTTTTTGTATCACAACAACCTGGTTTGAGTATGCATCGGGGATGATAATATTGGTAGGTACAATGATCCCTTTTGACTCCTCGTTCAGATAAACTTTTACAAAAGCTCCGGGAATCAGGGTGCCTTCCTGAAGCCTTGCCCTAACCTTGAGGTTTCGGGTTGCCGTGCTTATCTGCGGCTCAATAGCGCTGATAACAGCGGTCAAGGCTTTATCGGAATTGTTGGATTTAATCACGACGTTTTTCCCGATGCTGACCATCTTTTCGTAGGATTCCGGTATTGAAAAATCAATTTTTATTTTATCGGTTTGTTGCAGCGTTCCGATAAGGGTTTGAGGAGTTACGTATGCGCCCGTGCTCACCTGACGCAGACCCAACTTTCCGCTGAATGGGGCCTTGATGATGGTTTTGTCAATCTGGGTGTTTAAAACGCTGATATTGGCTTTGTAAAGATCTACCTTGCTTAGTGCTTCGTCGTAGTCGGCCTGGTTGATACCATTTATTGCCAAAAGTTTTCTCAGGCGCTCTTCGGTTTTGCTTGCCAGATCTAACTGAACCTGCCATTGTTTTAGCTGTGCCTGCAATTCCGCATCGTTGATCTTGGCAAGCACCGTTCCCTTTGAAACAGAACCTCCGTCGGGAATATTAAGATAGGTGAGGCGTCCGCTGATCTCCGGACGAAGTTCCACCATATCCTCAGAAAGCACGTTGCCGTTTACCTCTATGGTCTTCGGAAAATTTTCTTCCTGGGCAATAATAATATCAACAGGCACGGGGGCGGGTTCTTTTTTTTGTTTGTCGGTGCCGTTTTTACACGACACTAACGACAAAAGAATAAGTGGGATTATCAGGAATTTATTGAAATGCATAATCAGTAATAATATAGGGTGAAAGAGTTTTTACAAAAATAATTGATTTATTCTGAATAATTGAAACATTAAATGATGGCTAAATCATTTTTTGAGGTGCTAATAATATTTATAGATGACAATAAAACCCCGGATCACACATTAAAGAGCTTCTAATACGCAACCCTGTCGTTTTTTCTAATATTGTTATTAGGTGCAGAGCACCGTAATATTTGTAAAATAATAATAAGCGCTAAAAACAAGGTACAGCCTGCCTGGTCGGCAGACAGCCGTACCATAATATTAAACTCCTGGTTATGCCCAATTTCTCTATGTAATGCTAAATTCATCTTATTTAACACCGTAAAAAGAAATGTTTTAATATAGGGAATTTGACAAAAAGACATTGAAAAACATTTGATATTTAATTATTATTTGAGTGGTGTCCATTATATATTACGGTGCTCTGCACCTTACTTTTTAAGGGGGTACCATTTCTAACAAATATTTCGGGGCGCTGCCCCTGCTAAACTCTTCTTCCTAAATTGTGTTTATAAAAAACATGTTATTTCCTGATAAATTGAGTCGTCATTTTTTTCACAAGCACCAAAAAAAAGAAATTACCTAAATAATTTAGACATAATAATACTTGATGCTCACCCAACACTTATTAATGTCATAAGATTTCAGACATCAAAACATTAAAAAACTTGTCGAAGATTTTATTTTTTATCTTTACTCTTTGAATTTTAGTAAAATGAAAAAAACAGGATTATTCGTATTGTTTTTGTTTTCGCTTTTTAGCGCGCGCTCAGAAATTAATATTGGCAACAGCGTTGAGTGGCTATGCGCCGATGCGGGTTTGATAGCCACGGGAAAGCTTAAGAGTTATACAAAGGCAGAGGGCGGAAATAACCTTTGGACATGCACCATTCAAACAATGGAAATTCTGAAAGGCACCACGGAAAGCCCTCTGGATTTTACAATAAATAACATTACCGAAGACAGCCTGAAAAAATATGTTTCGGAACAAAGCACGCTGTTGATTTTTTTGAAGGAAAGTGAAAAACCATTTAAAAACAAAAAGCTCAAGACATCATGGTACATCATGGAAACAGTCAACTCGGCACCCGCTTTGATAAATATCTTCAACCCGCAGGAGGCGCTGATCACGGCGTATACTTTTTCGGTTTTGAATAATCGTGAACTTATTATTTCTGTGTGTCGTCTTTGCCTTAAAAAAATCGCTGAATACGAAATTCAGGGGAAGACGGTTTTTATGAACTATCTGGAGATACCTTATCAGACGCCGGCTTACGGCCTTTTATACTCCGGCAGTGCGTGTTATCTTACCGTTCCCGATTTTATGTTCCCCGAATCAAAAGAAAAACTGTATTAGAATTTATGAAACCTGAAATTAAAATCAGCAGCCCCGAACAACTTCGTGAGATCCTTTTTGGATTTCGCGTAAGCCGTGTCATCCTTACCGCTTATGAGCTCGATATTTTTACCCATGTGGCACCCGATGGCTCTGCTTCGGAGTCCGTGGCAAAAAATGTCAAAACAGATGCTCGTGCTACCGATCGCGTGATGAATGCCCTGTGTGCCATCGGCCTGCTCGAAAAGAAAAATAAAAAATTTCACCATACTGTTTTTTCGGGGAAATTTTTATCAAAGAAAAGCCCGCAATATCTGCAGGGATTGATGCATACAGCTAACATGTGGGACACCTGGTCAACGATGACCGAAATGGTAAGAACAGGGAAGACCCAGCGCGACAAAGTTAAAAGCCGCAAAAGCGATAGTTTTTCTGAAGCCTTTATCGGCGCCATGCATGAGAGGGCAGCGCTGCAGGCAAAAGGTGTGCTCGACAAATTAAAGTTGAAAGGCATCAGGCATTTTCTGGATATCGGCGGAGGTTCCGGCGTGTATGCCATGGATTTTGTGAAACGAGATCCTGAAAAAAAAGCCACAGTATTCGATTTGCCCGATATTATCCCGATCACAAAAAAATATATAAAAAAAGAAGGGCTGACCAGTCGCTTCAGCTTTATCTGCGGCGATTACAACAAAGATGCTTTCGGAAAAGGCTATGATATGGCGTTTCTTTCGGCGGTAATCCATATCAATTCTTCAAAACAAAATGCAAAATTGGTGAAAAAATGTTTTGATGCCCTGAATGCCGGAGGGCAAATAGTGATACAGGACCATGTGATGGACGAGGACAGAACATCACCATACGGCGGCGCTTTGTTTGCCATGAACATGCTGGTAGCCACCGAATGTGGCGATACTTATACAGAAAGCGAGATCAAAGGCTGGCTGAAGGAGGCGGGATTTTCTGAAATAAAACGGATAGAAACGTTCAATAATGCTATGATTGTTGGAAGAAAAAATGGAAAACTTAAGGGAACTTTAAAGTGCTAATTTTCAGTTGTTTTTTGTCTCTATTGCACGCGTTGCAAACGCGCGCGTACTGGGAAAAGCTTAAATCATGTAAAAGCTGCAAATGTGCCAGCAATTGTGTGAGCTAAATAAATTTCCAAATATCTTCAATTAGCAAATTGTCAAAGGTCTTGATGTGGTCTTTGAGAATACTATCAGTTCGCATATTTGGTCTAATGTCGCAATAATAAACTCCGTCAAGTGGATTTAGTTTTACTGTGTAACCCTTGAAGTGTCCTGGAAGAAAAGTGGCATTGATACCATATTCATTTTCTCGTTTGGTATTTTTTCTTTGTACATCATTCAAGAAAATGGCAATGTGTGGAGTTGCTTTTTCAGTTAGCTTGTTGTAAAGGAATTTGTCAATGAAAATTTTATCAACCCTGCCTTTTCTTGCCATGCAGACCAAGCATCAAGTGCAAAATTTATTTTATTCTTATTTGGTATAAATTGTTTATTTGAAACTTTTCGAGAAAGAATTTATTGTTTTTTTAAACAAATCTATATGCAATAATTCACTTTGGGCTTTTGTGAGTTTGTATGAAGCATTTGCACTTTTTTCCATTGATACAAGTTTGCCTGCTTTTCCCATCAAAATATCTGCTTTGCTCCATAAATTGAAATACAGATCATCCGGACTTACACCCAGGCATAGCACAGCTTCATATTCCCGATGGTATCTTATATGGTTAAATTGAAACTTGCCACTTGTATCCTCAGTAGCAGTCTTTAATTCAAAATTGATATTGTTGATTTTTATATCCCATGGACTTTGAGTGGCTCTTAGATTTTTTTTGTTGATAGGAAAGCTATATGAAATCTTTAGAAGTTCACATAAGCATTCTATAAATTCCTGGCCTACTGTTCCGACATTGGTATTTGATATGCTTTTGATGCCAATAAAATCACCGCTTTCCCATTTGGAATCATTTTTATGTTTTGCGATAATTTCTTTGAAAAGTTGTTTATAATCCTGCATCTATAATTTTATTATCGGTGAATACTTTCTCAATATGGTACATACTTATGTGCCTGCAATTGTGAGCTGCCAGATTACTATACAAATACCAATTTGTCTTATTTAAAATGTCAACCAGACAATCTTTTTCTTTTTTAAAAATCATACCATAGCCACAAACATATTTTACTTCAGAAAAACTACGAACTAATTTTGGCGGTTCATTATAAAAAGTTCTTTGCAAAAAGAAATCGGCATTCTCCATCTTTTCCTGTCCGCAAAGTCTTTCTTTTCTTAAATCAACAGTAAAAATATCCACCCATTCTTTACAAGTAGGTTTGGTCAATATGTTGTTAATCCCTTTTTCCCAAATTTGCCAAAGGGCATTTACTTTCTCTGTTTTGCCTAACGGGCTGATAAAACTATTGACCGGGATGATTTCCGATAATTCTAATTTCATTCCATTAACCCTGTTTTTAGGACTTCCTTTACCATCGCTTTGAAACGACATTGGTAAAATAAAAGCAATATAATCTGCAATTTTTGCAGCATAATTCATAAATGATAAAGCTAACCATCCTCGATAACCGAAAGGGGGATTCCCAATAAAAATTTTTATTTTATTCTTGATATTTGCAGGAAACTCCCATGACAAAAAATCCTGTTGTAAAACATTTCTTGCCATAGGATAAATATCTAACCCAATAGATTGCTCTTTAGGCAGAAGATTATAAAACGAACCAGTACCGGCAGAAGGCTCAATAAATACACATTCATTAAGGTTAATATTTTTCCCTTTTAAATAATCCATTAGTTGCAAAAAGTAATGTTTTGCAATTTCTGGTTTTGTAAAGAACATGTCAAGTCCCACATCATCTATTTTAACCCAGCCTGGAATGTTTTTATTGTTTACCCATTTGCTGTTGCGAAGACTTATTGCCTGATCGTAATAATCGATTTCAAACATTCAAAAAAAATAAAATTAATTAATGCAAAAATACAAATATAATGCGAGTAAATAGTACAAAATTTTATCAGACATGTTAGTCTCATCTTATTGAATTACGTCTTTTTTGGTTTTCAAAATCATACTGAATCCATTTGTTAATGTTCCAATCTTCTACTAATTCAATGCGGTTTGCAGCCCAATCCAAATATTCATTTGATAAGTCGCAAGATAACCATTTCCTTTGAAGTTGTTCTGCACAAACAGGCGTTGTCCCAGAACCACAAAATGGGTCAAGTATTGTGTCGCCAATGTTTGATGATGCTAAAATTATTTTGCGTAACAGTTCTTCAGGCTTCTGTGTTGGGTGTGGCGTTTTTTCGTGCATTCCGTTGCAAGTTGTTGGCACTTCAATGATGTCTTGCGGAATTTCTAAAACATCTTTTGGTTTTGCCCCCAAAGGATTGGGCTCCCAGATATGATTTCCGTTTTTACCGTTTCCGTATTGGCTTGTCTCTGCTTGAGGATGACTTGGGTATTTTAATGTATGCTCACTATATGGAATGCGAATTTCGTCAATGTTGAAAGTGAATTTCTTTGTTTTACGGAAATGTAAAATACTTTCGTGGCTTCGGCCCCAGTCGCTGCCAAGATTTGCTTTGTTTTTGTAATTCCAAATAATCCAGCGGCAACCTTTAAAATATTTTGTTGCTGGATGTTTCAAGTCAGCAAGAATTTCAGAGAAACCGCAAATAAAAAGTGTTCCGGTCGGTTTTAAAACTCTTGCAGCTTGTTCAATCCACAGCATTGAAAATTTTATGTATTCTTCCTGACTTTCAAAGGTATCCCAATCTGCTTTTTTAATGTTGTAGGGTGGGTCTGCAAAAATCAAATCTACACTTTCGTCTTTCAATGATTTCAACCATTCAATGCTATTGCCTTGCCAAAGCTCACCGTGTGGATGCTGATAAAACAAGGCCGGCGTTTCACTTTGTTTTTTTTCAAAGCCCACAAGTTTTCGTTCTCCTTTGAATTGAGTTTCTCCGAAGAATGTTGGTATTTCTTTATTCCTTACTAATGTTTTATACATTGTGTTTTGTTTTTAAGTAAGACACCTTTTTTTCTGCGGCTTTAAGAATTCCCAAGTCGGCATTTTCATCAAAAATTTTGTAAGCGATTTGGTCGCTAAGAAATTCGTTTTGCAATTCTTTTTCGCTAACACTAAAATATGCTGCAAATTGTTTGATAAGTTGCTTTGTCGGTTGTCTTTCGTTGCGTTCAATTTTTGCAAGTAAGGAATGGTCAATGCCAATATGAGATGCAACTTCTCTCAGTGGCAATGCTGTGTCTATCCTCAGCGTTCTGAGATGTTCTCCGAATGATGTATATTTTCGTTTCACTTTTGACATTATACCAGGTTTTTACAAAAGTATTAATTGATTTAATATGGACAAATAAAGTCCACAATAAGTTATTAACATTGTCGGTGCGTAGGGAAAATTTAGCTCTTTTGGTTTTGTGAAGTGTAGACTTGTATTTCGGGCAAAACCAAATGTGCTGGCCGACTGATGGAGGCGGGATTTTCTGAAATAAAACGGATAGAAACGTTCAAGCCCAAAACACTTTATATGATTTCTGAATTTTCATAATCCGTCTCTTTTAAAATCTCTTTTATAATTTTTTTTATTCTATAAGAGAATTGTTTTTCGTTTAGCATTTTTGTTAGGGACTCTATAACCATTTTGTTATCTCTATTATTTTTCAAACATTTAAATATGTCTGATATCCATTGCCTTGTTTGATTATTTGACTTAGTTTTATATAAATCACGTATTAATATAGCGAGAATTTCGTCCTTATCGTCCTCACTATTTACAATTCTAAACAATTTTTGTTTATGATGAACATCAAGCAAAGATATAGGAGGAGGGATTTTTTTAAATGATTTAACGATTAATTTCGATGCGGCTATATTTCCACAAGAGGAAAGTACCGATAGACCATTAAAGGCTTCTAATTGTGTATCTCTATTTGGGCTTTTAAGTTTTTCAAGATATTCGTCAACTGATTTGTGTTTAAAAAATGTATTGATATTTTGTGCAAGATTTTGATCTTTAAATGAATTAATTTTATCAAATACATCTGTTGTTGACAATTCATCTTCAATGAATACAACCGGTTCGAAATTTTCACAATAATTTTCATTGCCATCAAACTTTTTCACCTCAACTAATTCTCGACATATATCGTAGTTTTGATTTTCAAGTAATTCGTCAATGTATGGGTCAAATGCAGGATCGTTTAAGCATATTCCATATTCTGATAGTCCATGTAATGAGGAGGGAAAGAAATAATTGCAATTAATACAAATTTTATCATCTTCCATTCTATGTGTATTGTTCGTGTTATTCATATTTCATTATATGTTTTATTTCTAAGGATTAAATTAAATTAAAAAACAATTGTACCCGTTTGTAGGCGGTTATAAAAGGTATTAAATATTTCGGGCAAATATATAAATAAAGAATTTTAAAAAAACATTTTAACATGTATTTTTTCTTTTGCTAATTTTTTGGACTGTTTATCAAGTGTTATAATAATGTTTTCATAATTCCAATTTCCAAAGAATTTCCCCCGTTTTTACATCTACACACAAGCCACCATATTTACCAAACAGAAAAACTATTTTGTTATTGGCTCTGACGATTTTTGTATCGCGGTAGTCGTTTGACAGATAACTGTCTTCTGTCATTTTATCTATATTCGGGTAATCGCCTTGTTTAATGGTGAACAGCGTTTTTCCTTTTATATCAATCCCACTAAATAACACTTCTGCCTCTTTGTTGATGGCAGTTGCATGCTGAATAATTACCATAGAAGAATCAAGCCATTTGATTCTTCCTTTCAGAAAATATTGATCGTTGCAAAGCGGAACTAATTCACAATATTTATAATAAGAGTCCTTGTTTTTATTAAAATAATCAACATTGAGATTGTAAGAACCGGCAAGGCCTTGCAATATTGTTATGCCTTTTTCATCAGTTGTTTTAATAATATACAATTGATGTTTTTCAACAGCGTCAGGAATGAACGAAAGGACAAATATAAACATCTGCCGACTCAACAGAGTATAAATAGTTTTATGAGATTCTGTATGATAAAATTTATTATCTGGAATGTCGTAATAACATTTATTGCCATCATTTGTTGTTATTTCAAAAATATTGTCTGTAACAAATTTGTCATTCAGGCTAACATTTTGTATTTCTGAAATACCTTTATTAAAGAAAATATTTGATTCTTCAAACTTTTTAATGTCTGAAAATTTTTCAAAGGTAATAGCATCATAAATATCTAATACTGGTGCGGTGCCGGTAGCGATGATGAAAACTTTTTGATTTTGCTGAATGATAAAAAAATCTGCGGAGAAATCCATCTCCATTTCTTTTTTGTCTTTGATAATTTTTATCTTCTTATTTGTAAGCGGATCGTAAATGCTTATGAATATTTTATCAGGAGATTTATAACGGACTTCCCAGATGTTTTCCTGTTTATCGTCAACCTGAATAAATGCGATATCTTTAAATACCCTGCCAGAATGATCAAAAATATCTGATAGAAATGGCAAACAGATTGGTGTAATGAAAGTTGCTGCCAGTCCTGATATGAAGATTAACTTAAACCAATTAAACCTTTTTTTATATGGTTTTTCTTGATTCGCTTCAGGAATAACAATATTATGCGGATTTTCAGGGTCAATAAAAACAGGTAGGTCTTGTCCGGCCTTATAATTAATTCCTATGTTTTCTTCTGATTTGTCAATGATCAGACTGGTAATATATTCTTTGCCCGGTAGTCCGATCATTAGCTGTAATATAATTATTTTCGGCATATCTGATTTGACTGCCAATATTTTGGCATTTACTTTTTGAGTGTGTTGAATGATCTGCTGAATGTGTTTGTGTTTCATCTTATTCCGGACACCCTGATAAAAAATGAAAACGATGATAACAAGAATGGATATCCCTGATACTACGAATGAAACAGTTTGGTCTTGAATAAAACAAAAAGAATATATACCAACAAGCAGGAGCAGGATTAGAAGAAACGCTTTAGAGACTTTCGACAGACGGTATTCCTTTATAGTTCGAGTTTCCATAGAATAGCTCCGTTTACTAAATAAACACACAAACCACCATATTTACCGAACATAAAAACAATTTTGTTATTGGCTCTGACGATTTTTAATTTTTGATAATCCCTGGGCCTATAATTGTCTTTTTTCATTTTTTCTGTGCCCGGGTAATCGCTTTGTTTAAGCGTGAAAAGAGTTTCTCCTTTATTATTGATACCGCTTATTAATGCTTCTGCATCTTTGTTCGTTGCAGTTACATGCTGAATAATTACCAGGTAGGCATCGTAATATATGATCTTACCTTCCAGAAAAAATTTGTTACTGCAGAGTGAAATTAAATCGCAATACTTATTATAAAAGTCCTTGTTATTATTTAAATAATCAACATTAAGCCTGTCGGTGCCGCCAAGACTCTTTAATTCCGGTATGCCTTTTACATCCGTTGCTTTGATCATATACAACTGATGTTTTTCATTAGCATCAGGAACGATCGAAAGTGCAAATACACACATCTGCCGGCTCAACAGATCGTTAATATTTTTATCAAGAGATGCATATAATTCACCTCCAGAATAATAATATTCATTTTTGGAAATGTTGTAATAACATTTATTGCCATCGTTTGTTATTATTTCAAACACATCGTCTTTAAAAAATTCGTTATCAAACCTTACGTTGTGTATTTCTGAAATGCCTTTGTTAAGGAAAATGTTCGATTCTTCAAACGTATGAATATCTGAAAGTTTTTCGAAGGGATAGGCGTTATAAACATCTATAACCGGTGTCGGCCCGGCACCCATGATAAAAACTTTTTGATTTTGCCGGCTCAGAATTTGCTGGCAGATGAAGAAATTGGTGGTAGAATCCAACTCCTTTTCTTTTGTGTCTTTAATAGATTTAATGATCTCGCTGGTAACCGGATTATAAATAGTTATAAATATTTTCTTGTCAGACTTGGTGCGAACCTCCCAGACGTTCCCGGGTATATCATAAACATGTATGAATTCGATGGCTTTAAAATCCCTGCCGGACTGATTAAATAATGGTGTAAGCTTGGGTATTACCCAGAATACGATGATCATTACGGCTGCATAAATTATAAACAGCCGTCCAAGCCATTCGCCACAATTAATCTTTCTTCGCGGTTTTTCTTCGGTATTGGTTTCAGGAATAATAATATGATGAGGATTTTTCGGGTCAATATACACATGAATGTTTTGCCCCGCTTTATAATTTATTTCCCGGTTTCGTTCTGTATTGTCAATAATCAGGCTGGCAATATATTCTTTAGTTGGGTGGTTAATGAGTAATTGTAATATAATAATACCGGACCTGTCGGATTTTACTGCCGATATTCTGGCCCTTACTTTAGGCATTGTTTCTATAATTTTAATATGGCGCCTGTGCCTGATCTTTTTTCTGGCAAAAAAGTAAAGCAAAAAAATTATCGGAATTATGACGGATAAAGATGAAACCCAATTTGCAATTGTTTGGTTTTTAATAAAACAAAAAGAATAAATGCTGATCAGCAAAAGCAGGATGATTAAAAGCGCTTTTGTGATTTTCGAAAGATGGTATTTCCTTATATTTCGAGTTTCCATAACATTTTCCCGGTCTCTGCATCCACACAGCAACCACCATAATGACCGAACAGGATAACAACCTTATTCCCATACCTGACGATATTTAGTTTTTGATAATCTCTCGGGTTGAAATCATCTTCCGCCATTTCATCTATATTCGGGTAGTCTTCCTGATTAATCGTGAACAGTGTTTGGCCTTTGGTGTCAAACCCGCTTAATATCACCCCGGCATCTTTATTAATTGCGGTAACATGCTGTATGATCACCATAGAAGAATCAAAGTACATGATCCTGCCTTCCAGGAAATACTGATCACTGCAGAGTGGCACTAATTCACAATGTTTATAGTAATAGCCCTTGTTCGAATTAAAATACTCAACATTGAGGCTGTTACCCGCAAGGCTTAACAATGATTTTACCGCGCTTGTATCAGTTATTTTAATGATATACAACTGGTGTTTATCAACACCTTCCGGGAGCATCGAAAGTGCGAATAAAAATTTCTGCCTGCTCAGCATATCATGAGAAACTTTCTGAAAATATTCAGTCATTTCTTCCGCAGTACTATAAAAAATATTATCGGGAATGTTATAGTAACATTTATTGCCATCATTGGTTGTGATTGCATAAACATCCTCATAGGCAAATTGGCCATAGACCGTTGTGCTTTGTATTTCTGAAATGCCTTTGTTAAAGATCGTATTTGATTCTTCCAACGTTGTTATATCTGAAATTTTTTCGAATGTAACGGCATCATAAACGTCCATTACAGGCCTGTCTCCTGTCCCCGTGATATAAACTTTCTGATCCTGAAGGGACATATCAAAATTGGTATAACTCTCCGGTTCATTTTCCAGGTTGTCTTTGATGGATTTGATCTTCTTATTGGTAACCGGATCGTAAATATTTATGAATAATTTATCGGGAGATTTGTAACGGACTTCCCAGATGTTTTCCGTGTTGCCTGTAACCTGAATACATTCAATGTCCTGAAATTTCCGGTCGGATGTATCAAAAAAGTTTATTGTAAAAGGTATTATAAAAGAGCCGGAAAGCACAGGGATATAAATTAACAAGGCCCAGTTGATCTTTCGCCCCGGAGCGTTTGTTTTGTGCAGTTCGGGAATGATCACATGATGCGGGTCTTTCGGGTCAACAAAAATGAAAATGTTTTGTCCGGCTTTATATTTATCCTGGTTTTCTTCTGTGTTATCCATGATCAGGCTTGAAACGTATTCTTTGGCCGGATGTTCAACGAGCAACTGTAAAATCGTATGGAACTTTTGGGTTTTGACTGCCAATATTCTGGCATTGACTTTATGCGTTTCCTGTGTGATTCTATAATTGCGTTTATTCCGGATATTTTTTCTGATAAATAAATAGACGATGAAAATAATTAAAACTAAAAACGCCAGGGCTGCTGTCAGATATGAAAATATTTTGTTTTCAATAAAACAAAAAGAATAGATGCTGACCAGCATCAGCAGGACGAAAAGAAGGGCTTTTGCAACTTTAGAAAGGTGGATTTGCATTATAGTTCGAGTTTCCATTGAATAATACCTGTTTTAATTTCCACGCACAAACCGCCATATTTGGCAAACAGAAAAATAATATTGTCGCCGGACCTGATAATATTTAAATTTTGAAATGTCCTCGGATTATAATGGTCTTCGATCATATCATCACTATTCGGGTAATCGGATTGGTTGATTGTAAAAAGGGTATTGCCACTCTTGCTGATCCCGCTGATTATTTCTTTTGCATCTTTGTTGATGGCTGTTACATGTTGTATGACAACCATTGAAGCATCTGAATATATGATCTTCCCTTCGAGGAAAAACTTATCTTTCATTAGCGGAACTAATTTACAATAGCTGTAATAATAATTATCATGGTCATTAAAATCATCGACATGGAGGCTGTTGGTTCCTGCCAGGTTCCGCAAGGGATCTATGCCTTTTTCACTATTTATTTCAACAAGATACAACTGGTGTTTGTCAACAGCTTCCGGAACACTCGAAAGTGCAAATGAGAACATCTGCCGGCGCAGCATGTCAGTATTCATTTTCTGAACAGATTCATCTAAATCCTTTTCAGAATAATAAAATTTATCATTAGGGATGTTGTAATAGCACTTATTCCCGTCGTTGGAAGTTATTTCGATAAAACCATCTTCATTAAGGTTGTAATAAAACTGTTTGCCACTTATTTCTGAAATGCCCTGGGCAAGGAAGCTGTTTGATTTTTCAAAGGTTTTAATGTCTGAAATTTTCGCAAAGGATAAGGCATCATAAACATCGATCAGGGGTGTCTTCCCGGTACCAATAATAAAAACTTTCTGATCCTGCTGAAGGATAATGAAATTAGTAGAGTAGTCGAGTTCCTCATGTTTTTTATCTTTAATGGATTTGATCTTCTTATCTGTACGCGGGTCGTAAATATTTATAAATACTTTTTTGGGGGATTCGTAAAGAACCTCCCAGATATTTTCCTGTTGACCTTTTACCTTAATAAATGCGATGTCCTTAAAATCACGGTCGGAATTATCGGTCAGTCCCAGGATGATCGGTAATATGACCGATCCGCCTATGGTTATTGAATATATGATCCAAAGCAACGTGAACTTCCTTCGTGGCTTGTTTCCTTTTATTGGTTCAGGAATGATCACATGATGCCGGTTGTCTGGATCCACAAAAACAAAAATATCATTTCCTGCTAAATATTTGTTGCGGTTTTCTTCCGAATTGGCAACCGTCAGGCTGGTAATGTATTCCTGGTCCGGGCCGCCGATACGCAGTTGTAATACCATCACACCATACTTTGGGGCATTAACGGCCAGTATTCTGGCATTGACCCTGGGTGTTTCCAAAGTGATCTGATTATCTCGTTTGCGCCTGATGTTTTTTCTGACGATCAGCCATATAAAGTAAATGATAAAAGTGACCACCGATAGGGCAAAGATGAGGTATGCAGTAGTTTTGTCCTGAATAAAACATAAAGCATATATGCTGACCAGCACAAGCAGGATGAAAACGAGTAATTGAGAGATCCTTGAAATACGATTCGTCATTTTTTAAATTTATTTTGGATTAATAGCCCGCAAATTCGATTACCACAGCGGTGACATTATCTTCAGAGCCAAGCGTAAGGCAATTTTCTTTAAGTTTCATTACTTTTTCCTGTATGTTCTTTGTTGAAGAGAGAATGGGCTTCACCAGTTTTACACTGAGTGATTTGAACAATCCGTCGGAACAGAACAGAAAAACATCGTTCATAATCAGTTCCGGTTTAACCCAGTCCGTTTTAATTTTAAGTTTGTTTTGAATACCTCCGAAGTAATTGGTCAGGGGGCTTCTTATATCGTCCTCGTCAAGCACTTCGTCTTTGGTTACTTTTATGAACATATCGTTTCGCAACAACCAGATTTCCGAGTCGCCCACATGAAAAAAGTCGACAAAATCACCGACTGCGGCCAATCCCGACAACGTGCAGGCACATCCTCTTTTGCCGGCTTCTTTATCCGAAGCCGCGAGCAGATCTTCGTTCACTTTATAAAGTATGTTGTTCAGATCTTTTAATTGTTCAGGAGTGAGTTCCCTGATCTTTGACAGCACAAATGCCGATGCAAAACCACCTGCATTATTTCCTCCGACACCGTCTGAAACAAAACAGATACAGGAATCCTGGCCGGTCAGCACAAGGTCTCCATCATTGATCTGTGAGCCGTTTATCAATATACTATCTTCGTTCGAAGAATAAATGCCGGTTCCTTTATGGGTAAATCCGCAAATATTGAATTTCATAGTTTTATCATTTAATGATCTGGTTAATCTTAATGAATTTCCACCATGCTGTTGCTGGTCATGCATTTCGGACAAATATCCAAATAGGTTTCCGATTCAAAACCACAGCCTTCATTACATCTGTATTTGTGTGGAGCGCTTGATTCTTCAGCCTTTGCGTCTGTTTGTCCGGTCTCTGATACTTTTGGCTCGTCATATTGAAATTGCACCCAAAATGCTTCTTTCCCCAGAAAGATGATACTGTTGTTTTCTATGATCTGCGCATTCCCGGAACAATCAATTTTGCTAACCCCGTAAAAAGTTCCATTACGCGAGCCTTCATCTTTCAGATAATAGTTGCCCTCAATAAAGTTTATAGAACATTGTTTCCTGCTTATCACGGGGTTGCCATTTACCAGGATTTTAGAAAACAATTGCGCACCGGTGTTTTCGCGACCTAAAATACAAGAATTACCACAAATGATGATTGATTCGGAGTTTTGCTGGCACACAAGTTTCAGTCCGTAGGGCATGCCTTTCTTTTCATCTGCCGTTTCCTCCATTTTTACAGAATCGTCAAATTTTGTAAAACAAAAAAAACATTCCGCCGGTTTTTTTTCGACAGTTTCGAATGAGTTTCGATTCAAGCAGGTAGGACAAATGATCTGAAACATATGCTAAAATGAATTAAACGATTTTAATATGAATACCATTCGACGACAAATTATTGACAACACGTTCCATTTCGTTTTGAGCCGGTATCCCGGCCATGTACACCGTGTCTTTTTCATGTCTCAGAGACCACGTTTTGGCGGTGTTGTATAAATTAGTTTTGGCGGGTTTTTTATCTTTGAATTCATAAATATTCTGATTTTCCGACCCTTTCAGCGAATTTGATGAAGAAAGATCTTTCTCATACCTGCCGTCAATTAAAAAATCAATGCAATTGTAAAAGGCTTTGTCAGGATATTTTTGATCTAATTCATCTATATAATATCCCGAATAACACAAGATGTTCAATGAGGTTTTTCTTTTCAACAGGTAAGCAAAAGCCATAAGCTGCGGATATTGATCAAAAGGCTCGCCGCCCGTGATCGTGATCCCGTCGTAATCTTTACAGATCATATCAACCATGTTATAAATACTGACGACAGGAACCTTTTTCCCTTGTTCGTGAGGCCATGTGGATTTATTGATACAGGCTTCGCAATGGATACTGCATCCCTGCACCCATATTCCCATCCGCTTACCGGGTCCTAAATTGTAAACGGGATATTGTATTTTATTCAGATGCCAGATCATTCAAAAATAACTTTTGAATCGACGATTTTTACCGATATAGCGCAATTTTCAACCTTCCGGCTTTCAAACATAAAATTTGTCAATCCGTTTTTAATGTGGGTTTCTATCCTGTTTACGATACCACGTCCGCCCATTTCGAGATTATCATCAGCACATTGTTTTAAGAATTCAGCCACAAAATCATTGTCGAATGAAAAATCAATATTTTTAAGTTTTTTCAGGTTTTCCTTTATTACGTTCAGATTTTTAATAATGATCTTCGCTGCGATTTCGGGTCTTATAAAATCGAAAACCACAAAATTGTCACCAAAACGGTTAAATATTTCGGGGCGTCCCAGGGTGCTCCCGAAAAATGATTTTATCTCACCTTTTATCTTTTTTTCAATGGTTCTGTAGTCATCGCTGTAAAGAACGTATGGCATTCTTTTGCCGGAGCCGTCATCTTTATACATGCCGAGGTTACTGGTAAACACGATGAGTGACTGGGAGAAATATGCGGTTTCTCCTTTTCCGTCTGTAAGCCTTCCGTCGTCGAGTATTTGCAAAAACTTATCAAATACTTTCGGATGTGCCTTTTCAATTTCATCAAACAATAAAATGCTGAAAGGTTTTTTCCGGACGGCATCGGTAAGTTGTCCCCCGGCTTCATAGCCGACATAACCGGGAGGGCTACCGATAAGTTTAACGTCGGAGTTGCTGTCGTTATATTCACTCATGTCAAAACGTATCATGGCATCCTCATCGCTGAAGATCAATTCAGCCAGTGATTTTGCAAGTTCTGTTTTTCCGGTGCCGGTGGGTCCTGCAAAGAACAATACCCCTTTGGGCTTATTAGACGGACGGGTTTTGTCGATGGAATCCATCCCGAGTTTTGAGCGGCGAACGATCTCCACAGCTTTTTCGATAGCTTTTTCCTGGCCCATGACTCTTTTTCGAAGTTCATTCCCGGCATCTTCAACTTTTGAAAAATCAAGTTTTTCCCAGGGGTTTTCTTTTACACCATATTTGAAAAGTTCAATAATTTCTTTCATCCTGTTGATGTGCATTTTTTCCTGCTTCGAAATGGTGATCAGGTTTTCGAGTTCACGATTCGGGAATCCATCCGTGAGGTCAGGAAATACTTTTCCGATTTCTTTCAGATCGGGTTCCTGTCCTTCAGAATAAAATAAATTGTTACGCTGATAGAAAAAACGTTCACGTTCTTCCCTGCTCGGCTTACAAACATTTATTTCTTTTGTCAGCGGGTTTTCGATGAGCATCCATGCAGGCACATCGTTCAGTTTGTCGCAGATAAAAATGATAATGTTCCGCATTCCGTCCTTATCAGAAAAAGTAAACGATTCCTGGGCAGCTTTTATCATTTTCAGGAAAGTAGGTTTTACCGTTTCTTCCAGGGCATTGGGATTGGAGGTAAAACGCGAGGCAAAATTAATGATACAGGCTGTGAGCTTATTTGTATTACTCATAAGTTCCCGGTAAAAAGCAATGGCATCATCAAGTTTTTTCGCTCTTGCATTTTTCAGATAGGCTTCTGCGTCGCGGTTTTTAAGCTGCAACGACGTGCAAACATTATCGAGTGAGATTTTTCCATCAGCAGAAGTTAAACTGATGCCGTCAATCACATCGAAATAGCTTATTACCTCAAAATTCTGTAACAACAGATATTTTTGTAACAATTCCCGTATGTCATTAAATTTGGCATATTTCAGCTCCGACTCATCTTTCGCCTCTTTATAATTGACAGGAAAGTAATAGCAATCATAAATGTTGCCGAAAAGGTATATCTGTGATTTTAACGCCTGAAAACGCTTAAAATCCTGTAGCCATGCCGGAAAAATATTTTTTGTTTCCATATTATTCTAAATAAAGTTTTTTAATTTGTTGTTTGCGTTGTGTCTGGTTTATCTGAGTATTTAGTTTTGTGCTTACGGATTCGGGAATAGTGATTATTGAGTTCAGTTCAGCAGGTTTTTCGTCTTTAATATCTACGGCTACTCCCATTTTTCTGAGATCATCGAGTATTGTCTTAAAATCGCCGCATGTGGTGCTCATCTCATGCAATTTCATTTTTTGCGCATCCACGCTTAAGTCGCCTTTTTTCTCAGGTATTTCAAAAAGATACCTGAACGTACCATCATCATTGAACTTGATGTTAATTAGATTTTCCTGGCCGGGCACTTTAAGATAGAAATCATTTTCTTTTTCAAAATCTATTACCCTAAGGTCATCCATGACTTCATATCCAAGGTTTTCGAAATTAAGAATGATCTGACTTTTGACAAAAAGCTGTTCTTTCTTTTTGATTTCGGCCTTTTCAGCAGCAAGACGGTTCTTTTTGAAAAACAATTCATTTTCTTTTTTTAAATCGTTAATTTCATTCTCTCTGACCTTTGAATTATTTATCAGCCTTAATGCTTTTTGTAAAAGAAAATTTTTGTCCTGGTTAAGCGTACTGTCTGTTTTAGCGGTATTCAGGCTGGCAATAATATCCTTGATAAAAAGCTTGTATTTGCGGGTTGTCTCATTTTCGAGGATTCTGTCATGCAATTCCTGATAAAAGAACAGGTCGTTCATGCTTTCACTATGTTTAAGCTTGTTGAATAACGATATATAATTGCTGGTGATGGTTTTATCATAACAATTGTTTATCAGCAGTTGAATTTTTTGTGATATCTTGTTTACTTCATCAGAGGGTTTGTCCTCGCTCTTTTTCAGGTTGGTAGTAATCTTATGTTCGCTGTCTGAAGCAATGATTTTATCCAGCATTTCCCGTTTTATGTCTTTTATCTGGTCTTCTTTTGCGAGCACATGGTTGACTATCGTATTTTTTTCCGCATCCGCTATTTTGTCGAAACCCCAGTTAAAACCTTTGCTTTCCTGTTCATAAGCAATAACGCCATATTTCTTTTTTGCCTCCTCCAGCAAGGCGGAATTTTCTTTTGCAAAACTTTTTTCAAGATTTTCATTTAAATCAACCTTGTAATTTTCGAAGGAAGATTGGGCATTTTTAACAAACAGCTTGTAATCAATAAATGAGTCATAATCTTTTTGTTTACTCTTGAAGTCTGACAATACCGCATCGGCTTTATCAAGGACCTCTGATAATTTTTGCGCTCTTTCGTTGATTTTATTTTCAATCAGGTCGTGCGTTCTTTCATTAAATCTGCCTTCGTAATTAAAAACCAATGGAACCAGCGCTTTTTCAATTTCAGAAGATAATTTTTTATAACTGTCGCTGCAGTCAAAGTGTATGTTGAGCTCTTCATCATGAATGGCTGCCTGCTTCATTTGGGCACACATTTTTTCTAACCGGGACTGCATCATCAAAAACTTGTTGAGTTCGCCATTGAAGGCAGACATGGTATAATATTTTATCATTTTAACACCACTCATGAAGAAATTATTTAAGAATTATTAATTGATTAAAATTTAAAGTTTGGCGAATATTGCTGCGATGATAACAATAATTAAAACTGCCGAAACGGCCATCACAATATTGTTAACAAGAAAATGTTTTTTGTGCTCTTTTATAAAGGCTCTTCTTGTGTTTTCCAATGATTCAGCTGATATATTCATTGTTTTGTGATTTGTTTTCAAATATTCAATAAATGAATTTGCGGCGCCTGTGGAAGATAACCTGTTCTTATCAGCATAAATAGAAACCAATTCTTTATTATATGGAAAGGTTTCAACAATGCCATTTTGTTTTAAATAACCGTCCAGAACATTACAGGCAGAATAATGAACATTACAGATTTTTTCGAATGAAATATAATCAATATTTATTATGGTTTCTGCATATTTGTAAAGTGTACTGGAGGCAAGTTCAGGCAGTTTCAGTCCAACCAGATGATGTAAACTCAAATTCTTCAGTAGTACATTCCTTTCGAAAACGTGGAATTTATTATCGTAGAAGTTTTTGTTTTTTAAATAGAAAAGTGCCAATTCTTCAGCAGTCTCAATTGGTTTATACTCATTATCGGGGTACGCCCTTTTTTCATTGAAAGCATAGAAAATTTTAATCATGAATTCATAATCACATTTTCCTTTTGCAGGAATGATCTGTGCCGGCAATAGTGTTTTGAAGTCGAATTCCTCAGGCAGTTGCTTAAAATCAGGGATATAATTATAAAGTTTATTTATGAGAGCAAATATGCTTTTACTTTCCGGATGTAAATAATGCAAAGATTTCAACGTGTATTCCAATTGAAAAAAGTACAGATTCAGCCATTCAGCAGTCGACGTTTGATAAATGCTGTCGATTTTTGCAATGTAGCCCGATACTGTTTCAAAAATGTTATCTGTATTGAAAAAATCAAAACTTTGGGTTTCAATTTTAAGAGGCTTTTGTGGCAACAAAAACAAAGTTATGGCAGCGTTCAGAATAAGTTTTCCTGAAAGCTTGTAAATACTTACCACTTTATCAAATCTTTTACGGTCGGGTATGCCGATGTACCTGTCCAGCCAGTCTTTGATAAGTTTATATACATCAGGGTCTTCAAACAGATCCTCAAACCACGTGCTTTTTGAATTGATATAATTTATGAATTCTTCAGCGGAAGAAATTACGAGAGGCCCTATTACCAGTGGTTCTGCCACCGGAGCCTCATTGGAATGGTAGGCCACCTCCATATCTTCTCCGTTCAGCCATTTTTTAATTTCATCTGAGCCCCATCGGTTAATATGATTGATCAGTGTAAGGCCTTCTATTAAAGTATTTAGTCTTTTCAGGGCAGGGTTAAACTCAATGATTGGTCTGAGGTTATACTGCCGTTCAACGATCTGTTCAAATTTGTCCTTGTCGATTTCACGATAATTATTATCAGTTGTCAGTGATTCCGGATAAGTCAAATGAAGCAATATCATCCCGAACGAATAATAGTCGTTTTTTTCAGAAACAATGCCTCTTGCCTGTTCGGGGGGCAGATAAAACTCGGTTCCTTTGATCGTGGTTGACTTGCGCAACGATTTTTCTGATTTCAGGTCATAGGCCTTGGCTGACCCATAATCGCCCAGAATGATGTCGTTCTGTTCTTTATCTTTGAAAAGGATGTTGCTCGGTTTAAGATCGCAATGGTATATTTTATATTCATGCAACTTGGTAATGGCATGGAATAGCTGCGGGATAATTTTTTTTTCAATAAAATCAGGAGTATATTTGTTTTTGAAATCTTCAACATCAAGAATATTTCCACCTGCTGCATAATCCGAAATTTCGTAACAATATTTATCGTTGTATTTTTCATTTCCAATACCATAATCAATAAGGCTTAATATGTCAGGATCGACCAAATTTAGTATTCTTTCGAGGGCAATACCATTAGGCTCTTCTGCTTCTGACTTAAATTCAAAATACAATTTCAAAGCATATTTATTTCCGGAGACATCCTCGATCAGGTATACATTTGCTTCGCCTGATTCCTCAGAAAGTACTTTCATGACCGTGTATTCGTTATTCCTGATCTTGATTTTATCGCCAATACTGATACCCTGAGATGTTTTTTTGATTTTTTCTTTTTCAGAAGAATAAGTACCTGTTTTACTGGTATCAGCATCCTTGCTGTTGTATGTTCCGGTTTTATCATTTGTATCCTCTCCGTACAAATGGGTTTTGTCATTATCGGCCATAGTAATTTGATATTAGTTGTTTTTACTGATCAGTATCTTTTCCGGACAAAGCAGGCTGCCAACCCGGCAACGAACATCACACCCAATATATATTTACCCGCCAATAGTTTACTCTGCTTTTTCCATTGATACAAATATAAATAAATTGATACGTTAATTGAAAATATTTTATTTTTTTCTTTACGGATTGAGAGTCCGAAATAAGTCGTGAATATTTTTTGTACTGCTGTTCTTGGTTGTAAAAATTAGCTCCATTACTCTGTCTGATATACGCCAACGTGATTAACAATATAATGCCCACGTATTCCGCTGGCGGTCGGGCGGGCGATAGAGTAACTGTAATAGTACAATTCACCTGTCCCGTACACACTTCTGTCCCTCCCATGAAATGTCGTGAGTGTCGGGATTGGACCTGCTTCAGATACCGTATCGGTTTACTATGTTGGTGAAAAGAGTTAAAAAAAATAACTTTTTATAACTTTCTGATAAAAATTTATTAATTTGCATCATAATATTTAAGACAGGAGAAATCATGAAAAAGCAAATTTTATTTTTATGTTTGATCTGTGCAGGAATTGTTTGCTATTCCCAGCACTGGACCTTTTTAGGATTCCCTGACAAACAGATTGGCGTCGTTGCCGTTCACCCGACAAATCCCAACATAATATTTGTGTCTGACAAAGGCTATTCGGGCTATCTTTATAAGTCGTCCGATGGTGGGATAAGTTGGGATACTGTCGCATACGATCCATATAATTCAATAATTTTTCATCCTCAAGATCCTGATACCATGTATGCAAGCTTTGGAACAGGCTCTCTTAGCGATGGTTTATTCAGATCTACCGACAGCGGGAATACCTGGAATGGTTTTGCAACTTTGTCTTTGGCTACTTCGTTGGTGAGGGTGGAATTTGGCGGGATGTTCATTGCAGGAACAAAGGCCGGCGGCGTATACCGAAGCACTGATAACGGGATCAACTGGGCCCAGATAAATGACAGCCTGAATAACATGAACGTTCTTTCACTTGCTGTTGCATATCCCCCGGGAATACCAGAAGATCCCGTTGTTGTATATATTGCTGGAACGGAAGGAGGAATATTTTGTTTCCCGGATCATATCTGGTTGAATTCGCCGGAAGAATACTGGCATCCTTCAAATATGGCTACGAATGCCGTTATTCCTTCAATTTCTGCTTCTCAACTTTATGGAGGTTCCAGTATGTGGGCAGCAAGTGGCGGAGGCAGCTGGTCCGACGGGATGTATCACTCAGACGATAATGGGGCTACCTGGATTCTGTCTGAGTATTGGCCGTTTATTACCGATATCCTCGTGAATCCTCGTGATCCGAATACAGTATTTGCGGCAGATTCAGGCCGTGGTGTGAAAAGAACCATCAACGGGGGAATAAGCTGGCAAGCTATCAATACAGGCTTGGGCGACAGCGTGGTTTACTGTCTTGCCCAAAGTCCCGCTGATACCATGCATTTATATGCGGGGACTGCACATGGACTTTATGTTTATGATTTCTGCATGGGGATCAACGAAACGGACTTAAATAAAAATATGGATATTGCAATATCTCCGAATCCGGCAAAAGATAAGGTCTCAATAATAACATCCGGTCCTAAAAACAGCAAAATGGATCTGACGGATATTCAAGGCCGGGTTTTAAAAAGTTTGGTTTTGCCGGCTTCGGAAACGGTCATGTACATCGATAAATTGGAAAGAGGCCTCTATCTCATAAAAATTTATACAGGAGAGAATGTAATTACCAAAAAGTTGGTAAAACAATAAACTGCCCGGGCATTGATTAAGGGTGTATACGAGGGTTGGCTGTGTTGTACGGTCGTAATTATTATTAATGAAAAGTGGAATTATGAATAAGAAACAATGGTACGAAACAATTTTTGAGAACTATGCCGAGAAATACGACAAAGAGTGTTTTACACAGGGAACTATCGGCGAATGTGATTTTATTGAAAAGGAACTCAGCGGCGATAAGTCTTTGAAAATATTGGATGTGGGATGTGGAACCGGGCGGCATTCGATTGAATTGTCAAAAAGGGGATATGCTGTCATGGGTATTGACTTGTCGGAAACACAACTAGCCGCAGCACGGGAAAAAGCAGTTAAAAATGGCCTGAACATCTCTTTTCTGAAGCATGATGCAAGGGCGCTACCTTTTAATAATGAGTTCGATGTGGCTATCATGCTCTGCGAAGGTGGTTTTCCTTTGATGGAAACGGATGAGATGAATTTTGAAATTTTGAAAAATGTTACAAAATCATTGAATGATCGTGGAAAACTCATCTTCACCACGTTGAACGGCTTGTTCCCCTTATATCATTCTGTTGAAGAATTCTGTGCTTCCGCATCAGAAGGCGGAAATGCTACCTACCGCAGTAATACGTTTGACCTGATGACATTCCGTGATAAAAATATCACTGAAATCGAAGACGACCTGGGTAATAAAAAAACGGTCGAATGTAATGAGAGATATTATGTTCCAAGCGAAATTACCTGGTTGTTAAAATCACTCGGATACAATAAGATAGGCATTTTCGGGGCAAAGCTTGGCGCCTACTCACGTAACGACACACTAACTACTGAGGATTTTGAGATGCTTGTCATCGCTGAAAAATAATAGGTAATAAAAAAGTTTTTGTTCCGCTTGAGGAAAATTCGTAACTTAGAAACAATTTCTTAGTAATAAGATGTACCTTGCCTTAAAAACGCAGGAGGAAAAAAACTACAACAGTAATGCGCCCTCAGGCGCCATTTATGGCTTAGGTGTTATCGGAGCCGCCGTTTATTATATTTCAATGGCAACGGGCTTCTGGATTGGGGTTCTCGGCTTTTTAAAGGCGCTGGTCTGGCCGGCATTCCTGGTTTATGAGGCACTTAAAGTACTCGGGGCATAAACCAGGAATGCCGGCCAGA